>NZ_JBHXJG010000106.1:0-24189 GCF_042723425.1 Streptomyces sp. NPDC058375
GCCCCGGGGAAACCCCGGGGCCCGGCCCTCAGCCTGCCGACGGCTACGCGCTCAGCGAGCGCGCACCGCTCAGTTGTCGTCCTCGTCGATCAGGAACCCACGCATCGGCGAAGGCGCCTGCTGCATCGGCTGCGGCGCCTGCGGCCGCACCGGCGCCATCGGCTGCGTCATGGCCGGCGACATCTGCTGCTGGCCACCGTAGGACGGTCCGCTGCCCATCGACTGGCCGCCACCCATCTGCTGGCCGCCATGGCCACCGTGGTTGGAGCCGCCCATGGAGTGACCCATCGCACCCGCACCGGCCGGGGCCAGCGAGGGGGACGGCGGCAGCGAAGCGGCGGCCGGCGTCCGCGGCGGGGCGAGCGAGTCGTCCGCCTGGGTCTCCAGCTGGCGCAGCTGGCTCTCCAGGTAGGACTTCAGCCGCGTACGGTACTCGCGCTCGAAGCCACGCAGGTCCTCGACCTTGCGCTCCAACGTCGCGCGGGCCGACTCCAGCGAGCCCATCGCCACGCGGTGCTTCTCCTGCGCGTCCCGCTCCAGGGCGTCGGCCTTGGCGCGCGCGTCGCGCTCCAGGCCCTCGGCACGGCTCCGCGCCTCGCCGACGATCTTGTTGGCCTCGGAACGGGCCTCCGCGATCGCCTGGTCGGCGGTCTGCTGCGCGAGCGAGAGGACACGGGCGGCGCTGTCACCACCGGGGCCCTGCCCCTGCTGCTGCATCTGCGGCGGCTGCATCTGCTGCATCTGCTGCTGGGGGTGCTGACCCATGGGGCCGCCCATCGGGCCACCCATGGGACCGCCCTGCATCGGGCCGGGGCCGTGCGGGCCCTGCGGACCGGGGCCGTGGCCACCCTGGGGGCCATGACCGCTGGGACCTGCGGGCAGCTGCGGCGCGCCACCGGGCAGCTGGGGCGGGCCCATCTGCGGGGGCTGCTGCTGCTGCGGCGGTCCAGATATGGCGGCGGGAACGGGCGCGCCCGGGCGGTCCTGCTGCTCCGGGGGCTTGCGCATACCCTGCTGCTGTTGCTGCTGCTGGTTCTGCGCGGCGGCGCGCGTCGCAGCGGCCAGTTTGGCGCGCAGGTCCTCGTTCTCACGGAGCAGACGGGTCAGCTCCGATTCGACCTCGTCGAGAAAGGCATCGACCTCGTCCTCGTCATAGCCTTCTCGGAGGCGGACGGTCGTGAACTGCTTGTTCCGCACGTCCTCGGGGGTCAACGGCATCTCTTCTTCACCTCTACGTAGTCGTCGGCAGTCGGCAAGACCGTATCGCTCACAACCTGACCACAACGCTGATCAGGATGTAGACGATGATCATCAGAACGAAGAAGGACAGGTCGAGTGCCACGCCCCCGAGACGCAGCGGCGGGATGAACCGCCGCAGAAGCTTGAGCGGTGGATCGGTGACAGTGTAGGTGGCCTCAAGTACGACCACCATCGCCTTGCCGGGTTGCCATGAACGTGCGAACTGGAAGACATAGTCCATGACCAGCCGGAAGATCAGCACGATGAGGAAACACATCAGCGCGATATAGACCACATCCAGTGCGACGCCCATGTCTCGCGCTTCCCTCTCCCCTGGCTCTCGTCAGCTCCGGCCTCGCGGCCGGCACCGGCCTTTCGGCCGGGTCGTTCCCGGTGTCGTGTTCTCAGCTCTGGTTGAAGAATCCGCCCTCTGCGATGCGGGCCTTGTCCTCCGCCGTGACATCGACGTTAGCAGGCGACAACAGGAACACCTTCTGCGTCACGCGTTCAATGCTGCCATGGAGACCGAAGACGAGTCCCGCGGCAAAGTCGACAAGTCGCTTCGCGTCCGTATCGTCCATCTCCGTGAGATTCATGATCACCGGAGTGCCCTCACGGAAGTGTTCCCCGATGGTACGGGCCTCGTTGTAGGTCCTGGGGTGCAGCGTGGTGATGCGGTACGGCTCCCGCTCGGACACGACCTTGGGCATGATCACCGGTGCGTTCTTCTCCATGTTCGGGCGTTCAGGTGTGATGGATGCCACGGGTGCGATCCGGGCGGGTCGCGCGCTTTCCGCGGGGAGCTGAACCGGCTCTCTCTGAGCGGGGGGTTGCACCACTCGCACCGGTTCGTCCCTTTCGCGCTCACGCTCGCGGTCGCGCTCCCGGTCCCGTTCCACCTGGTGCGGGGGCTGGTGCCGCCGCCGGTCGCGCTCGGGCTCCGGCTCAGGTTCGAATTCGTCATCGGGGTCGAACCCCGGACCGTCGTACCCATCGTCCTCCACGAGGCCGAGGTAGACCGCCATCTTGCGCATCGCGCCGGCCATGCTCCGAGTCCTCCGCTCTGTGGTGGATCGGCATTCGTCACCAAGTGCCAGCGATCCACTGTGGTCTGCCCGCTAGAAGTGGGAATGACCATATTTTCTGCTGTGGTCCGACTTGCTTCGCGACGTTACCCGAGCCGGGGTCGGACTCCGAGTACCGCCGTACCGACGCGTACATGTGTCGCTCCGGCCGCCACCGCGTCCTCCAGGTCCCCGCTCATACCTGCGGAGACCATGTTCGCAGCCGGATGATCGGCGCGCAGGCGGGATGAGATTTCCATCAGCCGGTCGAACGCGGCCCGTTGCCGGCCGGCGTACTCCCCGGCCAGCGGCGCCACGGTCATCAGCCCGTCGAGCCGGAGTCCGGGAGCCCCGCCGATCGCGGCGGCCAACTCCTCGACCCCGTCCGGCGCGACACCGCCGCGCTCACCACGCTCGCCGCTCTCCGCGTCCAGGGCGACCTGGATCAGGCAGCCGAGTTCGCGCTCCCCCCGCACCGCGGCGGTGGAGAGAGCGGTGACCAGCTTGGCGCGGTCCACCGACTGCACCACATCGGCATAACTGGTCACAGAACGAACCTTGTTCGTCTGCAATTGTCCGACAAAGTGCCATGTCAGCGAAAGATCCGCACAAGCGGTGGCTTTGGGGGCGGCGTCCTGGTCACGATTCTCCGCGACATGGCGCACACCGAGTTGATGCAGGATCCGCACATCGCTCGCGGGGTAGGTCTTGGTGACCACGATCAGGGTCACTTCCTCCCGCTTGCGCCCCGCGGCGGCACAGGAGGAGACGATCCTTTCCTCCACCTGTGCGAGATTCGCCGCGAGTTGAGCTTTACGGTCCGTCATGCCCTATCAGTCCAACCAGACATATCCGGCGAGCCGCCCGGTGACGCGGTCGCGGCGGTACGAGAAGTGGTCGCCCGATTCCAGGGTGCAGTACGGCGAGGAGTGCCGGTCCGTCACGCCGAGAGCGGCGAGCTGGGCGTGGACTCCGCCGGTGACGTCCACCGCCGGAGTGCCCCAGCTGGTCTCGGACCAGGTGCCGGGGACGGCCTCGGCGACCTCGGCCCGCATCGCCTCCGGCACTTCGTAGCACCGTCCGCAGACGGCCGGTCCGGTGTGCGCGGTGATCCGGGAGGGGTGTGCGCCGAGCGCGATCATGGCTTCGACCGCCGCCGGTACCACTCCGGCGACCAGTCCCGGACGCCCGGCGTGCGCCGCCCCGACGACTCCGGCGACCGGGTCGGCGAGGAGGACGGGGGTGCAGTCGGCGGTGAGGACCGCGAGCGGCAGCCCGCGCCGGGCGGTCACCACCGCGTCCACGGCCGGAATCTCCGCGTTCGCACCCCAGGGTCCGTCCACCACCGCGACGTCCCGGCCGTGCACCTGGTTCATCCAGACGACGAGCGCCGGGTCGATGCCGAGGTCGCGCGCGGCACGCTCCCGGTTCGCGCCGACGGCGGCGGGGTCGTCTCCGACCGCGCCGCCGAGGTTGAGCTCACCGTACGGAGCGGCGCTCACTCCGCCCCACCGGTCGGTGAAGGCGAAATGAGCGCTGCCCGTGGCGGTTGCCGCCGGGTGCTGATCTATCACTTCAAGAAGTCCGGTACGTCCAGCTCTTCGGCCTGGGTGTCCTGGTAGGGACGGGCCGGCGGGACGTGCGGCGGAGAGACGGGCGGCAGCGCGCTCTCGCTCGAAGCCGACGCGGGGGCGGGCTCGGCCGGGGCCGGGCTCTCCTCGCGCGGGGGTACGGAACCGAGTCCGCCGGTCGGGCGCGCGGGCTCGGCGGAGGACCTGACCGGGGCGGCCGGCTCCTCGCGCTTGTTGCTGTTCGCGCCGAGGACGTTCTCCCGGCGGGCCGGCGGCTGCCCGCCGTCGAAGCCCGCGGCGATCACGGTGACCCGGACCTCGTCGCCCAGGGCGTCGTCGATGACGGCGCCGAAGATGATGTTGGCCTCGGGGTGCGCCGCCTCGCTCACCAGCTGGGCGGCCTCGTTGATCTCGAAGAGACCGAGGTCGCTGCCGCCGGAGATGGAGAGCAGGACCCCGCGGGCGCCGTCGATGGAGGCTTCCAGGAGGGGCGAGGAGATCGCCATCTCCGCGGCCGCCACCGCGCGGTCGTCGCCGCGCGCCGAGCCGATGCCCATGAGCGCCGATCCGGCCTCGGACATGACCGACTTGACGTCGGCGAAGTCGAGGTTGATCAGGCCCGGGGTGGTGATGAGGTCGGTGATGCCCTGGACACCCGAGAGCAGCACCTGGTCGGCCGACTTGAACGCGTCGAGCACGCTGACCTGACGGTCCGAGATGGACAGCAGGCGGTCGTTGGGAATGACGATGAGGGTGTCGACCTCTTCGCGGAGTTCGGCGATGCCGTCCTCCGCCTGGTTCGCGCGTCGCCGGCCCTCGAAGGTGAACGGGCGGGTGACCACGCCGATCGTCAGGGCGCCGAGCGAGCGCGCGATGTTGGCGACGACGGGTGCGCCGCCGGTGCCGGTGCCGCCGCCCTCTCCGGCGGTGACGAAGACCATGTCGGCCCCCTTGAGGACCTCCTCGATCTCCTCACGGTGGTCCTCTGCCGCCTTACGACCGACGGCCGGGTTCGCCCCGGCGCCGAGGCCCCGGGTGAGTTCGCGGCCGACGTCGAGCTTGACGTCGGCGTCGCTCATCAACAGGGCTTGTGCGTCCGTGTTGATGGCGATGAACTCGACGCCCTTGAGACCGACCTCGATCATTCGGTTGATGGCATTGACACCACCGCCGCCGACACCGATGACCTTGATGACTGCGAGGTAGTTCTGCGGTGCTGCCACGTCGAAGGCCTCTCGCCTCGAGTTACGTGTCGTCGCTCTGCGGTGGCCCCGCGGCGACGACTGATGTCGATGGGGACGGTCCGAACGCCGACCCAAACCCTAACGCTGAAGTTTAGGGTTACCAGTGTGTCTGCTTCCTGGACTCTTCCGAACAGGACACTAAGTCGACAAGTGGCGCACGTTCAACGAACACGCCGAACCTCCCGTTTTTCTTTTCACCCTATGTGATCACCCGTAGCGCTGACCAACCAGGGTGCTGGCCAGCACAAATGCCCGTCAACTGCCCGATACCGCCGGGGCGGTGGGAGCGCTTACGTCGAACTGTCCGCCTTTGGGCTCCGCCTTCATGAGCGCGGCGAGAATGCGCGCCTTCGCCGTGCCGTCCTCGCCGCTGCCCCAGATCACCTCGCGATCCCGGGTGAGCAGCAGGGAGATCGCGTCGAACGAGGTGACCCGGACGACTTCGGTGTCCTTGGCGACACCCGCCGGAAGGTCGCCGGCGACCCGGACCGCTTCCCGCAACAGACGGTCGTCGCCGAAGCGGCGAAGGCTCGCGGACGGCTCGGGCTTCAGCTCCAGGAGGGGCACACCCTTCGGCGCCTGGTCCACGGTGGCGAAGCGCACGCCCTTGGCGTCCACTTCCACGAACTTCCCGCCCTTTTCGACCAGAAGGACCGGCTTTCGCTCCGTCACCTTAAGGCCGATGCCGTGCGGCCAGGACCGAACGACGTCAACCGTGTCGATACGAGGCAGCTTCTGGCGCAACCGGTGTTCCATGGCGTCGGTGTCCACCGAGACCAGCGGGGCGCCGATCGGGGTGGCGGCAACCGCTTCCACTTCTTCACGGGTCAGGACCTCGACGCCGCTCGTGCTGACCTTCTCCACCCGGAGCCAGGAGGAGCCGTAGAGCACCCACACCGCGAACGCGGTGAGCAGGGCGACGGCGACGCCGATCAGGACCAGCAGCAGACGGCGGCTGATCCGGGGCCCCTCGGGGCCGATGTGCGGCGGGCGGGCGGAGGTGTCCGCCCGCCCGGGTGCGCCGCGCTGGGCGGTCGTCGGTCCGGCCACGCTCGCTCCTTCGCCGGACCCGGGGCGCCCGCCCCGGGTCCGCACCGCATCGCGCCGTACGCCTAGCGGCGCGCGGCGATCGCTTCGTACACCATGCCGACGAGCAGGTCGTCGGCGTCGCGCCGGCCGAACTCGGCGGCGGCGCGGGACATTTCGTACAGCCGGTGGGGGTCCGACAGCACCGGCAGGACGTTGCCCTGCACCCACTCCGGGGTGAGCGCCGCGTCGTCCACCAGCAGGCCGCCGCCGGCGTTGACCACCGGCTGGGCGTTGAGCCGCTGTTCGCCGTTGCCGATGGGCAGCGGGACATAGGCGGCGGGGAGCCCGACGGCGGAGAGTTCGGCGACGGTCATCGCGCCCGCGCGGCAGAGCATCATGTCGGCCGCGGCGTACGCGAGGTCCATCCGGTCCACGTACGGTACCGGGATGTAGGGCGGCATCCCGGGCATGTTGTCGATCCGCGGCAATTCGTTCTTCGGGCCGACCACATGGAGGATCTGGATCCCGGAGCGCTGGAGCAGCGGCGCGACCCGCTGGACGACCTCGTTGAGGTGGCGCGCGCCCTGCGAGCCGCCGGAGACCAGCAGCGTCGGCAGGTTGGGGTCGAGGCCGAAGGAGGCGCGGGCCTCCGGGCGGACCCGGGCGCGGTCCAGGGTGGCGATGGTGCGGCGCAGCGGGATGCCGATGTAGCGGGCGCCGCGCAGCTTGCTGTCCGGGGTGGAGACGGCGACCCCGTGGGCGTACCGCGAGCCGATCTTGTTGGCGAGGCCCGGCCGGGCGTTGGCCTCGTGGACCACGATCGGCACTCCGGCCCGTTTGGCGGCCAGGTAGCCGGGCAGCGCGACGTAGCCGCCGAAGCCGACCACGCAGTCCGCCTTGGTGCGCTCCAGGATCTGCTCGGCGGCCTTGATGGTGCCGCGCAGCCGGCCCGGGACAGTGATCAGTTCGGGCGTGGGCTTACGGGGCAGCGGGACCGCGGGGATGAGCGCCAGCTCGTACCCCCGCTCGGGTACGAGCCTGGTCTCCAGGCCGCGTTCCGTGCCGAGGGCAGTGATTCCCACGGTCGGGTCCTGCCTCCGCAGGGCGTCTGCGAGGGCAAGCGCGGGCTCGATGTGTCCGGCGGTCCCCCCGCCGGCGAGTACGACATGCACCGAAATTCACCGCTCTCCGGACGAACGCTTCTTGACGCGCCGTCTCATCGTCTTCCATCTCACCCCGGGCTTCCGCATGGCCAGGGCCGCCTTCGCCGCGGGGTCCTCCCGTGCGAAGGCGATCATCAGCCCGACCGCGAACATCGTCGGCAGCAGGGCCGACCCCCCGTAGGAGAACAGCGGGAGCGGAACCCCGGCGATCGGCAACAGGCCGAGCACCGCACCGATGTTGATCACGGCCTGGGCCGTGATCCACGTGGTCACGCCTCCCGCGGCATACCTCACGAAGGGGTCCTCCGTGCGTCCGGCCACGCGGATACCCGCATAGCCTAGAGCCGCGAACAGGGCGAGCACGGACAGCGTCCCCGCCAGACCCAGTTCCTCACCGGTGATCGCGAAGATGAAGTCGGTGTGGGGTTCCGGGAGTTGACCCCATTTTTCCACACTCGCACCCAGCCCGGAACCGAACCATCCGCCGGAGGCCAGAGCGTAGATTCCGTGGGCGGCCTGCCAGCAGCCGTCCTCCGGGTCGGGTTCGCCGACGATGCCCATGCAGGAGAGCCTGGACATCCGGTTGGGGCTGGTCCAGATCAGCAGGAACGCGAGGACGGCGGCGAAGCCGAGGACTCCGGCGAACAGCCGGGTGGGGGCGCCGGCCAGCCAGAGCAGGCCGAACAGGATCGCCGTGAGAATGATCGCGGTTCCCATGTCGCCGCCGAGCATGATCAGCCCGAGCAGCATGAAGGCGACCGGGACGAGCGGCACGAGCATGTGCTTCCACTGCGTCAGCAACCGCTTGTCCTGCTTGCGGGCCAGCAGGTCCGCGCCCCACAGGATGAGGGCCAGCTTGCCGAACTCGCTGGGCTGGAGCTGGAACGGGCCGCCCAGATAGAGCCAGTTCTGGTTGCCGTTGACCGACATCCCTATCCCCGGCACCTGGACCAGGACCATCAGGAAGACGGTGACCATCAGTATCGGGTAGGCCAGCCCTCGGTGGAGCTTCACGGGCATCCGGGCGGCGATCAGCATGAGCCCGCCGCCGATGACGGCGGCGAGGAACTGCTTGCCGAAGAAGTACGTCGCGGGCTTGCTGATGTCCAGCGCCTTGATCATCGAGGCGGAGTAGACCATCACCAGGCCCAGCACGGTGATCAGGAGGCTGGAGCCGAGGATCACGTAGTAGGCGGTCAGGGGCCGGTCCCAGGCCCGCCGTGCCCGCTCGTAGGCCCGGCGCGGCCCGCCGCCGCGCCCGGAGCGCGGGGTACGGGAGCCGGACCCGCCGCGTCCGGAGCCGTGGGGCGTCTCGGGGCGCCGGGCGCCGGTGGCGAGCCGGCCGCGCAGGGCGAGCCCGGCGGGCAGGCGTACGCCGGAGGGGGCGGGCGTCGCCGCGAGGGGGCGCGAGGCCTGTGCGCTCTCCCGCCGTACGGCGAATCTCTCGTCGGCCGGCATTGTCGCTGTCCCCTCCACTGCTCGTGCCCGGGGCCCGTGACCCCAGGCGCGGAGGCCCGGTCGGTCAGGCGCTCTGGTCGGCGCGTGCGCGGACCGCGTCCGCGAACGCCTCGCCCCGCTTGTTGTAGTTGATGAACATGTCCATCGAGGCACAGGCCGGGGCAAGCAGTACCGTATCGCCCGGCCGGGCGAGCTCGGCCGCCCGTGCGACCGCTTCGGACATGGCCCCAGTGTCGGTGCGGTCGAGGTCGACCACCGGGACTTCCGGGGCGTGTCGCGTCAGGGCTTCGTGGATCAGCGCGCGGTCGGCGCCCATCAGCACGACCCCGCGCAGCCGCTTCGCCGCGCCGGTGACCAGTTCGTCGAAGGTGGCGCCCTTGGCCAGTCCGCCGGCGATCCAGACGATGGAGTCGTAGGCGGCGAGCGAGGCCTCGGCGGCGTGGGTGTTGGTGGCCTTGGAGTCGTCGACGTAGGCGACTTCGTCGATGTCGGCGACGTGTTCGATGCGGTGGGCGTCCGGCCGGAAGGCGCGCAGCCCGTCGCGGACGGCGGACGGTTCCACGCCGAAGGCGCGGGCGAGGGCGGCGGCCGCGAGGGCGTTGGCGATGTTGTGCGGGGCCGGCGGGTTGACGTCGGTGACCTCGGCCAGCTCCTGGGCCTGCTTCTGGCGGTTGGCGACGAACGCCCGGTCGACGAGGATGCCGTCGACCACGCCGAGCTGCGAGGGGCCGGGGGCGCCGAGGGTGAAGCCGATGGCCCGGCAGCCCTCCTCGACGTCGGCCTCGCGGACCAGGTCCTCGGTGGCCGGATCGGCGACGTTGTAGACGCAGGCCACGGTGTTGCCCTCGTAGACCCGGCCCTTGTCGGCGGCGTACGCCTCCATCGAGCCGTGCCAGTCGAGGTGGTCGGGGGCCAGGTTGAGGACGGCGGCGGAGTGGGCGCGCAGGGAGGGCGCCCAGTGCAGCTGGTAGCTGGAGAGTTCGACGGCGAGGACGTCGTACTCCGTCTCGCCGAGCACCGCGTCCAGCAGCGATACGCCGATGTTGCCGACCGCCGCCGTGCGCAGGCCCGCCGCCTCCAGGATCGAGGCCAGCATCCGTACGGTGGTGGTCTTGCCGTTGGTGCCCGTGACCGCGAGCCAGGGGGCGGGCTTCTTGCCGTTGTCGCCGCGCAGTCGCCAGGCCAGTTCGACGTCGCCCCAGACCGGGACGCCCGCCTCGGCGGCGGCCAGGAAGAGCGGCTTGTCCGGCTGCCAGCCGGGGGCGGTGACGACGAGTTCCGTGGACGGCGGCAGGGTCGCGCCGTCGCCGAGGCGCACGGTGATGCCGAGCGCCTCCACTTCGGCCGCCTGCGCGCGGGCGCGTTCGTCGTCGCCGTCGTTGACGACGGTGACGAGCGCGCCGCGCTCGTGCAGGGCGCGGGCGGCGGGGATTCCGCTGACGCCGAGCCCGGCGACGGTGACGTGCTTGCCCTGCCAGTCCACGGTGCTCACTTCTTGGCTGCCCATCCCGCGTAGAAGAGGCCGAGTCCGACGATCACGCACATGCCCTGGATGATCCAGAAACGGACCACGACCAGGACTTCGGACCACCCCTTGAGTTCGAAGTGGTGCTGGAGCGGGGCCATCCGGAAGACCCGCTTGCCGGTCATCTTGAACGAACCGACCTGGATGACCACGGACATGGTGATCATCACGAAGAGGCCGCCGAGGATGGCGAGCAGGAACTCGGTGCGGGACAGGATCGCGAGGCCCGCGAGCGCGCCGCCGAGGGCGAGGGAGCCGGTGTCGCCCATGAAGATCTTGGCGGGCGAGGTGTTCCACCACAGGAAGCCGAAGCAGGCGCCCATCAGGGCCGCGGCTACGACGGCGAGGTCGAGCGGGTCGCGTACCTCGAAACAGGCGCTGGGGTTGGTCAGGTTGTCCGCGTTGGCGCAGGACTCCTGGAACTGCCAGAGGCCGATGAAGGTGTAGGCGCCGAAGACCATCACGGAGGCGCCGGTGGCCAGGCCGTCGAGGCCGTCGGTGAGGTTCACGCCGTTGGACATGGCGAGGATCATGAACAGCGCCCAGACGCAGAACAGCACCGGGCCGATCGACCAGCCGAAGTCCTCGACGAACGAGAGCCGGGTGGAGGCCGGGGTGTAGTTCATGGAGTTGGGGAACTGGAGCGAGAGCACCGCGAAGGCGATGCCGACGATCAGCTGGCCCGCCATCTTCGCCTTGGCCCGCAGACCGAGCGAACGCTGCTTGACGATCTTGATGTAGTCGTCGAGGAAGCCGACGAGGCCCATGCCCGCCATGAGGAAGAGCACGAGGACGCCGGAGTAGCGGATGTCCTCGCCCGTGATGACCTTCGCGAGGAGGTACGCGATGATCGTCGCCAGGATGAAGGCGATGCCGCCCATCGTGGGCGTGCCCTTCTTGCTGCCGTGGGTGCGCGGGCCGTCGTCCCGGATGAACTGCCCGTAGCCCTTGCGGGCCAGCAGCTTGATAAGCAGCGGGGTACCGACCAGGGTCAGGAAGAGCCCGATGGCCCCCGCGAAGAGGATCTGCCTCATCGGCCGGCGACCTCGCCCTCGGTCGAGTTCTCCAGCAGTGCCTGGGCGACCTTCTCCAGGCCGACCGACCGGGACGCCTTCACCAGCACGACGTCTCCCGGGCGCAGTTCACTGCGCAACAGGTCGACGGCCGCCTGTGCGTCGGACACGTGCACCGACTCCTCACCCCACGAACCCTCGTTATATGCGCCCAGTTGCAGCCAGGAGGCTTCTCTCCCCCCGACAGCGACGAGCTTGCTGACGTTGAGCCGGACGGCGAGCCGTCCGACCGCGTCGTGCTCGGCGAGCGACGCGTCACCGAGCTCGGCCATCTGACCGAGCACCGCCCAGGTGCGCCCCCCGTCGCCCTGCCGGGCCTGGCCCATGGCAGCCAGCGCACGCAGTGCGGCTCTCATGGATTCAGGGTTCGCGTTGTAGGCGTCGTTGACGACCGTCACACCGTCCCCGCGCTCGGTGACCTCCATGCGCCAGCGGGAGAGGGAGCCCGCCTCCGAGAGCGCATCGGCGATCTCGGTCACGGACATGCCCAACTCATGGGCGACGGCGGCCGCGGCGAGCGCGTTCGACACGTGGTGCTCACCGTACAGGCGCATGGTCACGTCGCTGCACCCGGTGGGTGTGTGGAGCTCGAAGGCGGGCCGCCCGTCGGGGGTCATCCTGACCTTCTCGCCCCGTACGTCCGCTTCGGGGGCCTCTCCGAAGAGCAGGACGCGCGCCTTGGTGCGGGAAGCCATCGCGCGTACGAGGGGGTCGTCGGCGTTGAGTACGGCGCAGCCGTCCTCGGGGAGGACCTCGACCAGCTCGCCCTTGGCCTGGGCGATGGCCTCCCGGCTGCCGAACTCGCCGAGGTGCGCGGAGCCGACGTTGAGGACCAGGCCGATGCGGGGCGGCGTGAGGTTGGCCAGGTAGTGGATGTGGCCGATGCCGCGGGCGCCCATCTCCAGGACCAGGTGCTCGGTCTCGGCGGTGGCGCTCAGGGCGGTGACCGGCAGGCCGATCTCGTTGTTGAGGGAGCCGGGCGTCCAGACGGTCGGGCCCTTGCGCTGGAGGAGCTGCGCGATCAGGTCCTTGGTGGACGTCTTGCCCGCGGAGCCGGTGAGGGCGACGACGGTGGTGCCGAGGCGTTCCACGACGGCCCGGGCGAGGGCTCCGAGCGCGCCGACGACGTCGTCCACGACGATCGCCGGAACGCCGACGGGGCGGGCCGCCAGGACGGCTGCCGCACCCGCCTCCACGGCGCGCTGGGCGTAGTCGTGGCCGTCGACCCGTTCGCCGGCGAACGCGGCGAACAGGCTGCCGGGCGCGACCTCACGGGAGTCGATGACGACGGGTCCGGTCACGGTGACTGCCGGATCCGGTATGTCGTGCGGCTGCCCGCCGACGATTCCGGCGATCTCGGCGAGGGAAAGGGTGATCACTTGGTCATCCCTGACTGTTGTTCTCGTGGTGAGGGGCACGGTCGGCGCCGGGGGGCGCCAGGGACCGTTCGATGGCTGCGTGCAGGACCTTGCGGTCGTCGAAGGCGCGGACCACTCCGTGGATGTCCTGGCCCTGTTCGTGCCCCTTGCCCGCGACGAGGACGGTGTCGCCCGGTTCGGCGCGGGCGACGGCGGCGGCGATGGCGGAGGCGCGGTCGGCGTCGACCAGCACGTCGCCGCGTTCGTGGACGGGCACTTCGGCGGCGCCGGAGAGCATCGCGGCGAGGATCGCGAGGGGGTCCTCGGAGCGGGGGTTGTCGGAGGTCAGGACGGCGGTGTCGGCGAGCCGGGCCGCGGCGGCGCCCATCGGGCCGCGTTTGGTGGTGTCGCGGTCGCCGCCGCAGCCGAGGACGATGTGCACCTGGCCCTCGGTGACCTTGCGCAGGGAGCGCAGGACGGACTCGACGGCGTCGGTCTTGTGCGCGTAGTCGACGACGGCGAGGTAGGGCTGTCCGGCGTCCACCCGCTCCAGCCGGCCCGGAACCCCGGGGACGGCCGCGACGCCGTCGGCGGCGATCTGCGGGTCGACGCCCGCGACGGCCAGCGTGACGATCGCGGCGAGGGTGTTGGCGACGTTGAACGGGCCGGGCAGCGGGGCGCGGGCGGTGATGCGCTCGCCCTTGGGGCCGACGGCGGTGAAGGTGCTGTCCTGCGGTCCGACCTCGACGTCCTCGGCGTGCCAGTCGGCGTCCGGGTGGCCCTCTGCGGAGAAGGTGGTGACCGGGACGCCGGACTCGGTGATGAGCCTGCGGCCGTACTCGTCGTCGAAGTTGACCACGCCGCGGTGGCTGCGCTCGGGGGTGAAGAGCTGCGCCTTGGCCTGGAAGTAGTCCTCCATGCCGGAGTGGAACTCCATGTGCTCCGGGCTGAGGTTGTTGAAGACGGCGACGTCGAAGACGCAGCCGTCGACCCGGCCGAGCACCAGGGCGTGGCTGGAGACCTCCATCGCGACGGCCTCGACGCCGCGTTCGCGCATGACGGCGAACAGGGCCTGGAGGTCGGTGGCTTCGGGGGTGGTGCGCTCGGACTTGATGCGCTCGTCGCCGATGCGCATCTCGACCGTGCCGATCAGACCGGTGGGGCGCCCGGCGGCGCGCAGTCCGCCCTCGACGAGGTACGCGGTGGTGGTCTTGCCGGAGGTTCCGGTGATGCCGATCTGGAGCAGGCCGATGCCGGGCCGCCCGTAGATGTCGGCGGCCAGCTCGCCCATCACGGCGCGCGGGTCCTCGGTGACCAGGACCGGCAGGCCGGCGGCGGCGGCGCGTTCGGCGCCGCTGGGGTCGGTGAGGACGGCGACGGCGCCGAGGCCAGCGGCCTGAGCCGCGAAGTCGGCGCCGTGGAGGCGGGCGCCGGGCAGGGCCGCGTACACGTCACCGGGTCGCACGGCCCGTGAGTCGTGCGTGATGCCGGTGACTTCGCCGTCCCCGGCCGCTTCGACGCCGAGCCGGTCGGCCAGCTCGCCGAGAGGGGTGGGCCGGAGCCGGTCCGGTCGGGGCGCTCCCGGGTAGGTCACAGGCGCGTCCTTCTGAGAGGTTTGGGACTGATCAGCGTGGGGCACGGCGGTGAGCGTACCGGGCCGGTGGTGGCTCTCGCGAAGCGAGGCACCCTGGTTCCGGCGGTTCTCGTTCCGGTTCCCGGGGTCGGGGGTGATCGTTGTCACTGAGGGTTCCCTTGGAGGAGATGCTCGCGCATCCCCGTGTTCACTCGCCGGGTTTGAAGGACACCGGCAGCCGGGGCGGCTTGCTGCCGGACGGTGGGGTCTGGAGCGTCTTGAGTGCGAACTCCATGACCTGCTTGTAGATCGGGCCGCAGATCTGGCCGCCGAAGTAGCTGCCCTTGGTGGGGTTCTGGATCGCGCAGTAGACGGTGACCTGCGGGTTGTCGGCGGGGGCGAAGCCGGCGAAGGAGGCGGTGTAGCCCTTGTAGACGCCGCGGACGGGGTCGACCCGGTTGGCGGTCCCGGTCTTGCCCGCGACCCGGTAGCCGGGGATGGCGGCCTTGGTACCGGTCCCTTCGGTGTCGTCGACGACGGACTCCAGCATGGTCGCCAGGGTCTTGGCGGTCTTCTCGCTGACGACCCGGTTCTCCTCGGGGGCGTCAGCCGGGGTGAAGCGGCCGTCGGAGCCCTTGGTGCCGCGTACGAGGGTGGGTGCGACGCGTACGCCTCCGTTGGCGACCGTGGAGTAGACCGAGGCGGCCTGGACGGCGTTGATGGAGAGGCCCTGGCCGAAGGGGATCGTGTACTGCTGCGAGGTCGACCAGTTCTTCGGGTGGGCCAGCAGCCCGGGAGACTCGCCGGGGTAACCGAGGCCGGTCTTCTTGCCGAGGCCGAACTTCCGCAGGTAGTCGTAGAGGACCTTGTTCGACTCCGCCTGGGTCTTGCCGAGCTGACCGGTCGCCAGGATGGTGCCGATGTTGCTGGACTTGGCGAGGACGCCGTTGAGCGTGAGGTACCAGGTGGGGTGGTCGACGTCGTCCTTGAAGAGCCGGTCGCCCCGGTGCAGCCGGTTGGGGACGGTGACATGGGTGCCGGGGGTGGCCGCCCCCTCCTCCAGCACCGCGGCGATCGACATGACCTTGCTGGTGGAGCCGGGCTCGTACACGTCCTGGAGGGCCGCGTTGCCGAGCTGGGCCGAGGTGGCCTCGGAGAGGTCGTTGGGGTCGTAGCCGGGCGAGTTGGCCATGGCCAGCAGCTCGCCGGTCTTCGTGTTCTGCACGATGACGTAGCCGCGGTCGGCCTTGGACTCGGCGACCTGGTCGCTGATGGCCTTCTGCGCGGCCCACTGGATGTCGCGGTCGATGGTCAGCTCGATGTCGGAGCCGGGCACGGCCGGGATCTCGCTGCTGCCCGCGGTGGGCACCCGCCGGCCGCCCGCCTGGGCGTAGCGGATCTTGCCGTCCTCGCCCGCGAGCTCCTTGTTCAGCTGCGATTCGAGGCCGCCGCCGCCCTTGCCGTCGGCGCTGACGAATCCCAGTATCCCGGCGGCGAGGTCCCCGTTGGGGTAGACGCGCTTGGTGGTCGGCTCCTGGAGGACACCGGCCAGGACGTTGGCCCCGGGCCCGCCCTTCAGCTTGTCCTCGGACGCCTTCTCGGCGAAGACGGCCTTGAGGTCCTTGATCTGCTTCCAGACCTGGGGGGTCTGCCGGTAGGCGAGGACGGTGTAGCGCGACTTGGGCGTCGAGAGCTTCTTGACCAGCTCGTCGGCGTCCTTGCCGAGGATCGGGGCGAGCAGCGCGGCGGCCTGCTGCGGGGCGTCGGGCGCCTTGCTCTCCTTCGGCGTGAAGAGCTTGGGGTCGGCCGTGATGTTGTGCGCGTCCACGCTGGTGGCGAGGGCGACGCCCTTGCGGTCGGTGATCTCGCCGCGCTCGGCGGCGACCGTGTACTCCAGGTAGCGGTTCTTCTCGGCCTTGGCCGCGTACGCGCTGGCGTCGACGGCCTGCACCTGCAGCAGCCGGGCCACGAAGGCCAGCATGACCAGGGTCAGCCCGAGGCTGACGAGGCGGAGCCGGGGGCGCGGACTGCCCAGGCGCAGGGAGCGGGGTGCGCGTCCGCGCGCGGTGGTGCGCCCCGGGGCGGGGCGGGGGCGGCGGGCCGGTGAGCGCGCGCCGGAGCGACCGGATCCTCCGTTACGGGGGCGGGCCGGTCCGGGTACGCGGCGGCGCGGCGGTTCCTTGGACGGCACTGCGTCACCTGCCGGGGCTCGTCGGGGGCGGGTTGATCTCCGCCGAGGGGGCGGCTGCCGGGTCGGGCTCGGTCGCGGGTACGGATCCGGAGGGGCCGGCCGAGGCGCCGGAGGCCGAGGGTCCGGCCGCGGGGGCGTCGGGGTCCGGTGAGGCGTCGGTACTCGGGGTGGGGCTGGGGCTCGGGGGCGGGGCGGTCGCCTCCGTCGGCCTGCCGCGGACCGTGCCGTCGGGGTTCAGGAAGGCGGGGCTGCCGCCGGGGACCATGCCCAGCTCCCGGGCGCGCTTCTCCAGGGCGTCGGGCTGGGAGCGGCTGTCGACGTCGCGCTGGAGGGCCTGCTGCTCGTCGGTGAGCTCGGTGGTCTCCCGCTTCAGCTCGCTGAGCCGGAACGATCCCTCGTTGAGGGCCGAGTTCAGCAGGAGCAGGGTGATGAGTCCGCCGCCCAGGAGCACGACGACCAGCAGGACGAAGGGGGTGCGGGCCGCGGTGCTGGGCCCGGTGGACGGCATCAGGCGGGCGAGCCGCGCGGCCCGCCCCTTCAGCGCTGCGGCCGGTTTGCTCACCGCGGGGCTCCCCCGGTGCGGCGCCTGTCCCCGGGGTTCACCGCTCCTCCTCGCGGATGCGCTGGGCGCCGCGCAGCCGGGCGGGGGCGGCGCGCCGGTTCTCGGCGACCTCCTCCTCGGTGGGCAGCTCGGCGCCCCGGGTGAGCTGCTTGAGCCGGGGCTGGTAGCGCTCGGGGACGACGGGCAGTCCGGGGGGCGCGGTGTTGGCGGCGCCGGCCGCGAAGACCTGCTTGACCAGCCGGTCCTCCAGCGAGTGGTACGAGAGCACCGCGATGCGGCCGCCGACGGCGAGGCTCGCGACGGCGGCCGGAATGGCCCGCTCCAGGACGCTCAGCTCGCCGTTGACCTCGATGCGCAGGGCCTGGAAGGTCCGCTTGGCGGGGTTGCCGCCGGTGCGCTTGGCGGCCTGAGGCAGGGCGTCGCGGATCAGCTCGACGAGCCGGGCGCTGTTGCTGAAGGGTTCCTTCTCGCGCTCGCGCACGACGGCGGAGACGATCCGCTTGGCCTGCTTCTCCTCGCCGTACGCGCGCAGGATCCGGACCAGCTCGCCGGGCGGGTAGGTGTTAAGGACCTCGGCGGCGCCCATGCCGGTGGACTGGTCCATGCGCATGTCGAGCGGGGCGTCCTGGGCGTAGGCGAACCCGCGGTCGGCCTCGTCCAGTTGCATGGAGGAGACGCCGAGGTCGAACAGCACGCCCTGGACCTTCGGGATCCCGAGGCGTGCGAGGACCTCGGGGAGTTCGTCGTAGACCGCGTGGACGAGGGTGGCCCGGTCGCCGTAGGGGGCGAGCCGTTCGCCGGAGAGGCGGAGCGCCTCCTTGTCGCGGTCCAGGGCGATCAGCCGGGCGGTGGGGAAGGAGGCGAGCAGGGCCTCGCTGTGGCCGCCGAGGCCGAGGGTGCAGTCGACGACCACGGGCTCGGGGTGCGCCGGGTCCTGGAGAGCCGGGGCCAACAGGTCCAGACACCTCTGGAGCATCACCGGGACGTGTCGGGTCTGGCTCAATGCGCCCTCTCAGGCTCTGTCCCGGGCGGACGGCACGTACGTCCTGGTCCCCGCCCGCTCTGAAGGGGAGGCCCGCCGGCGCCGGGGAAGAGGCGTCGGCCGACCGAGAGCGGGAGAGGGCCGGGTCGCACGTACGCCGCACATCTCGGGGGAAATACGGAATATGCAGGAGGTGCGGGGGGGTGCGTTGGGGCAGGTGGGCGGGAAGACGGATGGTGACTTCGCGTTACTTTAGTCCACCCTGCCATTCGATCGATTCACGATCAACGAACCGGACAGCGCGTCGCGCCACCCGACCGGATGCGGCGAACTCACCCGAACAGGTGCGTCCACCGGGCCCTGTGGGTTAGCTCACAACAAGCCGTGTTGACGTTCTTTGTCCGCTCTCACAGCCCGCCCGTGCCAGGTGGGAAGGCTAACGTCGTATCCATGTCGACTTCTGCTCACTCCCCCGCCGAGTCCGTGACGCCCACCGCTCCGGCGGTCCGCGAGGGGGGCCAGGTCACCGACCGCCTCGTCGCGCTGAACGCCACGTACGCGAAGGACTTCCGCGACCCGGGCATGGACGCGCGCCCCGTCCTCCAGGTCGCCGTGGTCGCCTGCATGGACGCCCGGCTCGACCTGCACGCCGCGCTCGGTCTGGAGCTCGGTGACTGTCACACCATCCGCAACGCGGGCGGCGTGGTCACCGAGGACGTGATCCGTTCGCTGACCATCAGCCAGCGGGCGCTCGGTACCCGCAGCGTGGTCCTCATCCACCACACCAACTGCGGCCTGGAGTCCCTCACCGAGGGCTTCCGCCAGGACCTGGAGCGCGAGGTGGGCCAGCGTCCGGCCTGGGCCGTGGAGGCCTACACGGACGCCGACCAGGACGTGCGCCAGTCGATGCAGCGGGTGCGGACCTCGCCGTTCCTGCTGCACACCGACGACGTGCGCGGGTTCGTCTTCGACGTGACCACCGGTCTGCTGCGGGAGATCGACTCCGTTTCCTGAACGGACTCGCCTCGCCACCGGGCCCTCCGCTGCACCTCACGCACGCATCGCCGTGCACCGCGGCGCCGAAATCGTGACAGACGCTGCCTTTTCACACCCACTTATCCACAGGCGAGTGACACGAAGCGGTAACGGCAACAAGAATGCGGGTGTGACCTCCCCCGGGCCTTCCGGAGGAGTGTCCGATTTTTCGGGGTGGGCCGCGCGGGTACGCGCGACGGCCTCTGCGCAAAAGGGCCGAGGAGGGCCGGGTGACGACCTATGACGATCGAGCGAGCCTCACTGATCTGACCACCACCGCAGAGCGGGTGCGCAGGTCGGTGGAGGGTGTGATCGAGGGCAAGCCCGAGGTCGTACGGCTATCGCTGACCGTGCTGCTCGCCGAGGGGCATCTCCTCATCGAGGACGTCCCCGGGGTCGGCAAGACCATGCTGGCCAAGGCGCTGGCGCGGTCCATCGACTGTTCGGTGCGGCGGATCCAGTTCACGCCGGACCTGCTGCCCTCGGACATCACCGGTGTGTCGATCTTCGACCAGCAGCGGCGGGACTTCGAGTTCAAGCCGGGCGCGATCTTCGCCCAGATCGTGATCGGCGACGAGATCAACCGCGCCTCGCCGAAGACGCAGTCGGCGCTGCTGGAGTCGATGGAGGAGCGCCAGGTCACCATCGACGGGCACACCTACGAGCTGCCCGACCCGTTCATGGTGGTGGCCACGCAGAACCCGGTCGAGATGGAGGGCACCTACCCGCTGCCCGAGGCCCAGCGCGACCGTTTCATGGCCCGGGTCTCCATCGGCTATCCGAGCCCGGAGGCCGAGCTCCAGATGCTCGACGTGCACGGGGGCCTCTCACCGCTGGACGATCTCCAGCCGGTGGCCCACGCCCACGACATCGTGAAGCTGATCGACGCCGTGCGTACGGTGCATGTCGCCGACGCCGTGCGGCGCTACGCCGTGGAGCTCGTCGGGGCCACCCGCAGCCACCCCGACCTCCGGCTCGGCGCCTCCCCGCGCGCGACGCTGCACCTGCTGCGCGCCGCGAAGGCCTCCGCCGCGCTCAGCGGGCGCGACTACGCCCTGCCGGACGATGTGCAGGCGCTGGCCACTCCGGTGCTCGCGCACCGGCTGCTGCCCACCGCCCAGGCCCAGCTGAACCGCCGTACGGCGGAGCAGGTGGTCGGGGAGATCATCCAGCGCATCCCGGTCCCGACCTCGGCCGGCGGCACCGCGCCGCCCGCGCCGGGCGGGCAGGAGCCGGGCCGCCCGCTGTACCACCAGCAGCAGCCCGGGGCACGGCGGCTGTGATGGCGGCCGGTGAGCCCGGCGCCGTGGAGGACGGCGACCGGAAGGGCGGCCTCCGGGCGGCCCTGGGCGGGCTGACCACCCGGGGACGCTCGTTCCTGGCCGCCGGTCTTGCCGCCGCCGTCTGCGCGTACGTCCTGGGCCAGGGCGACCTGCTGCGGGTCGGACTGCTGCTCGCGGTGCTGCCCCTGGTCTGTGTGACCGTGCTCTACCGCACCCGCTACCGGGTCACGGGCACCCGTCGGCTCTCGCCGTCGCGGGTGCCCGCGGGCGCGGAGGCCCGGGTGTACCTGCGGATGGAGAACGTCTCCCGGCTGCCCACCGGCCTGCTGATGCTCCAGGACCGGGTGCCGTACGTCCTGGGCCCGCGCCCCCGCTTCGTCCTGGACCGGGTGGAGGCGGGCGGCCGGCGCGAGGTGTCCTACCGGGTCCGCTCCGACCTGCGCGGCCGCTATCCGCTGGGCCCGTTGCAGCTGCGGCTCAGCGACCCCTTCGGGATGTGCGAGCTGACCCGTTCCTTCAGCGCGTACGACACCCTCGTCGTCATCCCGCGCACGGTGCCGCTGCCCGCGCTGCGGCTGGCGGGCGAGGCCTCCGGGTACGGCGACGGGCGGCAGCGCTCGCTCGCGCTCGCCGGTGAGGACGACATCATTCCGCGCGGCTACCGGCACGGCGACGACCTGCGCCGGGTCCACTGGCGCTCCACCGCGCGCCACGGCGAGCTGATGGTGCGCCGTGAGGAGCAGCCGCAGCGGGCCAGATGCACGGTCCTACTGGACACCCGGCAGATCGGCTACGAGGGCGCCGGGCCCGACTCGGCGTTCGAATGGGCGGTCTCGGGGGCGGCCTCCGCCCTCGTGCACATGCTGGAGCGCGGCTTCGCCGTCCGGCTGCTCACCGACGACGGGAACGCGGTGCCCGGCGAGGGGGCCGGCGGATTCGCCGGCTCGACCCAGGAGTCCGCGGACTCGGCGGGACTGATGCTCGACACGCTCGCCGTGGTCGGCCATTCCGACGGCGGGGGTCTCAGCCGCGCCCATGACGTGCTGCGCGGCGGCAGCGAGGGGCTGCTCATCGCCTTCTTCGGCGATCTGGACGAGGAGCAGACCGCGGTCGCGGCCAGGATGCGGCAGCGCGCCGGCGCCGGGGTCGCCTTCGTCCTGGACAGCGGCGCCTGGGCCGGCGACGAGAGCGCGGCGGGCGCGGCCGACGAACGGCTGCGACGGCTGCGCGAGTCCGGCTGGACGGCGGTGCCGGTGGAGCCGGGGGACGAGTTGCCCGCACTGTGGCAGGTGGCGGGCGGGATGCGCACGGACACGCCGTCCGCCCCGAGCGGCGGCGCGACAGGTTTCGCGGGGGGATGGTCATGAGCGGGCGGGGCAGGCTGGCGCTGAGCGCCTATGCGGCGACACTGCTGGCGGCGGGGGCGCTGATCCCGCTGGTGGAGGGGGTCGGCTGGCTGGTGCAGGCGGCGGTGCTCCTCGGCGTCCAGAGCGGGGTGGGCGCCCTCGCCCGCCGGGCGCCGCTGGCCCGGACGCTGACGCTCGCCGCCCAGGCGCTGGTCACCCTGGTGCTGCTGACGCTGGTGTTCGCCCGGGACCACGCGCTGTTGGGGGTGCTGCCCGGCCCGCAGGCCGTGATGCGGCTGGGCGAGCTGCTGGTGGCGGGCGGCGAGGACGTCGGTACGTACTCCACCCCGGCCCCGCTGACCGACGGCATCAAGCTGATGGTGGTCGGCGGGGTGGTCCTGATCGGTCTCGCCGTGGACGCCATGGCGGTGACCTTCCGCAGCGCGGCCCCGGCCGGACTGCCGCTCCTCGCCCTGTACTCGGTCGCGGCCGGTCTCTCCGACGGGGGGGCGAGCTGGCTGTGGTTCCTGCTGGCCGCCTCCGGCTATCTGCTGCTCCTGCTGGCGGAGGGCCGGGACCGGCTCTCCCAGTGGGGTCGCGTCTTCGGCGGGGCCGCGCGGAACTCGGGCGGTCTGGCCGACGGGCTGTCCGGGGTGAGCGGCGGGCCCTCCCCCGTCCGCACCGGGCGGCGGATCGGCGTGCTGGCGCTCGGCATCGCCCTGGTGGCCCCGCTGGCCCTGCCCGCGCTGGACAGCGGTCTGCTGGGCGGCAACGGCCCGGGGAACGGCAAGGGCAGCGGCGGCACCATCTCCGCGGTGAATCCGCTCGTCTCGCTCCAGAACAACCTCAACCAGCCGGAGAACCGGGAGGTGATGACGTACCGCAGCAACATCCAGGACCCGCAGAACCTCTATCTGAGGATCCTGGCCCTGGACGAGTTCAACGGCAGCGAGTGGCGCTCCTCCACCCGGCGGCTGACGGACGTCCCCGACCGCCTTCCCCAGCCCACCGGGCTGGGCGGGGACGTCTCGGTCACCGAGGTCCGGACGAACATCTCCGCCTCGCGCTCCTACCAGCAGACGTATCTGCCGCTCCCCTACCCGGCGAGCGAGGTCCGCGTCGGCGGCCGCTGGCGGTTCGAGCCCGAGGGCCGCACCCTGGTCGGCGACGACGGGCAGACCACGCGCGGCGCGCAGTACGAGGTCGGCAGTCTGGTCGTCGAGCCCACGGCGGAGCAGCTCGCGGCAGCGGGTCAGCCGCCCGGGGAGCTGCTCCGCGAGTACACCCAGCTCCCCGGCTCACTGCCGGACGTGGTCGCCGAGACCGCCGAGCAGGTCACGGAAGGCTCGGCCAACGCCTACGAGCGGGCCGTGAAGCTCCAGGACTGGTTCGCCTCCGAGGGCGGTTTCACGTACGACACGACGGTCACTTCGGGGACGGGGTCGTCCGCCATCGCGCGGTTCCTCCGTGACAAGGAGGGGTTCTGCGTCCACTTCTCGTTCTCGATGGCCGCGATGGCCCGGACGCTGGGCATCCCGGCCCGGGTCGCGGTCGGCTTCACCCCGGGCACCGTGAAGTCGAACGGGGCGACCTCGGTCGGACTGCGCGACGCGCACGCCTGGCCCGAGCTGTATTTCCAGGGGGTCGGGTGGACCCGGTTCGAGCCCACTCCGAGCCGGGGCAGCACCCCTTCGTGGACCCGGCCCGAGGTCCCCACGGACAGCGCGAGCGACGCGGCCGAGCCCTCCGCGGACACCTCCACCGAGCCGTCCGCCGCTCCCTCCGCCGATGACAGCTGCCCGCCGCAGTTGCGCCAGGAAGGCGGGTGCGGGCCCTCGCAGGAGCCGGGGGCCGCGCTGCCGACCGACCGGGACACCCCGGCCGGGACGGTGCTGCTGATGGTTCTCGGGGCGGTCCTGGTGCTGGCGCTGCCGTTGTCACCGCTGCTGTGGCGGACCCGGGCGAGAAACCGCCGGCTGGGCTCCGGGGGCCGGACACCCGCGGACGCCGCCGCGCGGACGCTGGCCGCCTGGCGGGAGATCACCGACACGGCCTGGGACCACGGCATCGCGCCGGACGAGTCGCTGACGCCCCGGAAGGCGGCGGCCCGGATCGTGCGGCTGGGCCGGCTCGACACCACCGCGGCCGAGGCCGTGCACCGGATCGCGGGCTCGGTGGAGCAGGTGCTGTACGCCCCCGAGCCGCGCCCGGCGGGCGGCCTCGCCGAGGACGCGGCGGCGGTACGGGCAGGTCTGCAGGCGTCGGCGGGGCGCGGCACCCGGCTGCGGGCAACGCTCCTGCCTCGCTCGTCCGTCCGGGTGGTGTGGGGCGTCGCCGACCGCCGGACGGCGCTCGCGGAGCGGTGGGCGGGCCGCCCGGAAGCCGGTCGCTGGTCGGCCCGGCTGCGCCGCCTCACCCGCCAGCACGGCTGAGGCGGCCGGCGGGCCGCGCACGAGAGGCCCCCGGCCCGGGCCCTTCCGAAGGGTCCGGGCC
>NZ_JBHXJG010000107.1:0-23706 GCF_042723425.1 Streptomyces sp. NPDC058375
GCCGCGGGCCTCACGGGCCCGTGTGCTCGCGGGACTTACCGGCCCGCGTACTTCTCACTCACCGCGCGGTAGATGCCCTCGGCCTCCTTGCCGAGCCGCGGACCGGCCAGCCAGCCCGCCGTGACCGGACCGATCGAGGTGTTCGAGACCAGGGCCGGCTTGCCGTCCTGACCCGCCGCGACCCAGCCGCCGCCGGAGGAACCACCGGTCATCGTGCAGCCGATGCGGTACATCGTGGGCTGGTCCTGGAAGACCGAGAGCCGGCCCGGCTTGTCCTCGCACTGGAGCAGCTTCTGGCCGTCGAACGGCGGCGCGGCCGGGTAGCCCGTGGCCGTCATACCGGCGATCTCCGGCACGGCGGGAGCGTTGAACTCGACCGGCAGCGCCGAACCGACCGTCTCCTCCAGCGACTTGCCGCCCGCGCCCTTCTCCGGGGTCACGTGCAGCACCGCGAAGTCGTACGGCGCGCCCTGGCCGCCGACCGCGGCGCCCTGCTCGATCCACTGTTCGGAGGTCTGGGCCCACTGGCCCCACCACACACCGTACGGAGCGATCTTCTCCTTGGGCGCCGTCTCCAGCTCGGCCAGCGACAGGCCGTCGTTGTTGTACGCCGGGACGAAGGCGATGTTGCGGTACCAGCCGCCCTTCTTGCCCGCGTGGACGCAGTGCCCGGCGGTCCACACCATGTTGGACTTGCCCGGGTTCGCCGGGTCCTTCACCACGGTCGCGGAACAGACCATCGAGCCCTGCGGCCCGTCGAAGAGCAGCTTCCCGGACTCCGGGGCGTTGTCGTGGTACGGCGTCGCGACACCGGCGGCCTGGACCGGGGCCGGCGTCGGGTCCGTCACGCCGTCGTCGCCGGAGATGTCGTTGTCGACCGGGTTCTCCGGGGGCTTGTCGGCCTCCCGCATCCGGTCCGGATCCCACAGGCCGTCGATGATCGGGTTGACGAAGTCCTTGGCCTCACGCAGCCACTTGTCCTTGTCCCAGTTCTTCCACTCCCCGTCCCGCCACTTGTCGGGGTCGATCCCATGCTCCTTGAGCCGGTTCTTCAGGTCGTCCGGAATGGCGACCTTGCCGTCGGACGACTGGTCGGCCGAGGCGCTGGGCGTGGAGTCGGCGTTGTCCTCCTCCGGACCGCACGCGGTGGCGGTGAGCGCCAGCACGGCGGCGACGGCCGTCGCGGCGAGCGCGGTGGAGGGCATGCGCCGTGCGCGCCTCCCGCGGCGTGCGGTATCGGTCGGGCGAATGGGTCGCATCTCGTGATCCCCCTGGGACTTCGTCACTCGGTACTCGTGCTGCATTGCGGACACTTCGGGCGTCGGAGCAGGTGCTTCCGCGCCGCGGTGCGGCCCCCACTATGCCGGTGCCGATGGTGACGGTACGCGGCAGGTCCGCGGTTCCGTCGCCGCGAGGATGTTCCGATTTACCCGTGATCCATTGCGGTCGGCGTCGTTGGTACGTACGGGGGACACCAGGACAGCGTTCACGGCCTCGGTGCGTCCGCGCGAAAACGTACCGACGTGCAACGCAACTGTTACCGCAGGAGGATCAAGAGCCGTGTCCGTGACCGAACCCGCACCGGCGGCGCCGCCGTCCGCGCACGAGGGCATCCTCCGCCGCCAGTCCCTGCGCGAATCGGCGGCTCGCACCTACGCCCGGTCCCTGCCGATCGTCCCGGTGCGCGCCCGCGGGCTCACGATCGAGGGCGCGGACGGCCGCCGGTATCTGGACTGCCTGTCGGGCGCGGGCTCCCTGGCGCTCGGCCACAACCACCCGGTCGTGCTCGAAGCGATCCGGAAGGTCATCGACTCCGGCGCCCCCCTGCATGTGCTGGACCTCGCCACCCCGGTCAAGGACGCGTTCACCACCGAGCTGTTCGCCACCCTGCCCCGGCAGTTCGCCGACAACGCCCGCATCCAGTTCTGCGGTCCCGCCGGCACGGACGCCGTCGAGGCCGCGTTCAAGCTGGTCCGCGCCGCGACCGGGCGCTCCGGCCTGCTGACCTTCACCGGCGCGTACCACGGCATGACCGCCGGAGCCCTGGAAGCCTCCGGCGGCGCGACCGACGTACGGGTGACCCGGCTCCCCTTCCCGCAGGACTACCGCTGCCCGTTCGGGACCGGCGGCGAGCACGGCGCCACGCTCGCCGCCCGCTGGACCGAACACCTGCTGGACGACCGCAAGGGCGGGGTGCCGGCCCCGGCCGGGATGATCGTGGAGCCGGTCCAGGGCGAGGGCGGCGTCAACCCCGCCCCCGACGCCTGGCTGCGCCGCATGCGCCGGATCACCGAGGAACGGTCCATCCCGCTCATCGCCGACGAGGTCCAGACCGGGGTCGGCAGGACCGGCGCGTTCTGGGCCGTCGAGCACAGCGGGATCGTCCCCGACGTCATGGTCCTCTCCAAGGCGATCGGCGGCTCCCTGCCCCTCGCGGTGATCGTCTACCGCGCTGAGCTGGATCTTTGGCAGCCGGGCGCACACGCGGGTACGTTTCGTGGCAACCAGCTCGCCATGGCGGCGGGCGCGGCCACGCTCGCGTACGTCAGGGAGAATCAACTGGCGGACCGCGCAGCGGTCCTGGGGGCCCGGATGCTCGCCTCTCTCAGGGAACTGAGGGCGCATCACCCGGGGATCGGTGACGTACGGGGGCGTGGACTGATGATCGGCCTGGAGCTGGTGGATCCCGAGAGCGCGCCCCTGCCCGCCGAAGCCGGCGACGACGCCCCGGCCCCGCCGCCCGACCCGGCACTCGCCCTCGCCGTCCAGCAGGAATGCCTGCGGCGCGGCCTCATCGTCGAACTGGGCGGCCGGCACGGCGCCGTGGTCCGCCTCCTGCCGCCCCTCACCCTCACCGACGAGCAGGCGACTGCCGTCGTCGACCGTCTCGCCGACGCGCTGGCAGCCGCGACACGCTCCCCGCACCGTCGGACCACCGCCGGGCCGACCACCTGACCCCGGAATCCCCACAAGGAAGAACGCCGTGAACCCCACCCCCGCGCCCGAGGCCGACGGCCCCGGAATCCCCCAGCACCGAGGGCAGGACGGACCGGCCGCCTCCGGCACGGTCGAGGCGACGACCGTGCCCCGCCAGAAAACCCTGCACGACCCGAACCCCCTTGCGTACGGGACCGGTTCGGACCTCGCACCCCAGGGCCCGGGCTTCGACGCGCTCGACGACCCTGACCCGCTGCGGGCCGCCGACGCCGCGGGCACGGAGAGCCTGCTGCGCTGCTGGACCCGGGAGTGCGATCTGCCCCGCCCCGAGGGCGACACCCTGCGCATCGCCTTCCCCGCCAGCGGCACCGCCCTCCTCGTCCCCGTGCACTACTGGTCCGCCACCGGGGCCCACCGCTTCGGCGCACCCGTCCTGGAGAACGCCCCCGCCGACGCCCCGCCCGCCGACGCCGCCACCGTCGCCGTACTCATCGGCCGCGAGGGCGGCGAGAGCGGCGCGGGCGATCTGGTCGGCCGGGTCGCCGACTCCGTACGCCACACCGCCTGCTTCATCGAGCAGCGGCGGCGCAGTCCGGCGGACCCCGCCGAGGCCGACCTCTTCCTCACCGCCGAACAGTCCCTGCTGCTCGGCCACCCCCTCCACCCCACGCCCAAGAGCCGCGAGGGCCTCTCCGAATCGGAGTCCCGCCGCTATTCGCCGGAGCTGCACGGCTCCTTCCCGCTCCACTGGTTCGCCGTCGACCGGTCGCTGGCCGCCACCGACTCCGCCTGGACCGAGGGCGGTCCGGCCACCGCCGAGGAACTGCTCGCCCCGCACGCCGAAGGGCTGAAGACGCCCCCCGGCACCGTCGCCGTCCCCGTACACCCCTGGCAGGCCGCGGACCTGCTCCACCGCCCCCAGCTCCGCGCCCTCGCCGAGACCGGTCTGCTCCACGACCTCGGCCCGCACGGCGAGCACTGGCACCCCACCTCCTCCATCCGCACCGTGCACCGGCCCGGGGCGCGGATCATGCTCAAGCTCTCCCTCGGCGTCCGCATCACCAACTCCCGCCGGGAGAACCTCCGCAAGGAGCTGCACCGGGGCGTCGAGGTCCACCGCCTCCTGTCGACCGGGCTCGGCGAGAGCTGGCAGCGGGAGCACCCCGGCTTCGACATCGTCCGCGACCCCGCCTGGCTCGCCGTCGACGACCCCGAGGGCACACCCGTCACGGGGCTCGACGTGATGCTCCGGCACAACCCCTTCGGCCCGGGCGACGACGCCGCCTGCATCGCCGGCCTCACCGCGCAGCGCCCCCGGCCCGGCCGGACCGGCATGCACTCGCGGCTCGCCGAGGTCGTCTCCGGCCTGGCCGCCCGCACCGGTCTCACCACCACCGCCGTCTCCGCCGATTGGTTCCGGCGCTATCTGCACCACGTCGTGCGCCCCGTGCTCTGGCTCGACGCCCACGGCGGAGTCGCCCTCGAAGCCCACCAGCAGAACACCCTCGTCCTCCTCGACCCGGACGGCTGGCCCGTCGGCGGCCGCTACCGGGACAACCAGGGCTACTACTTCCGCGACTCCCGCCGCGCCGAGCTGGAACGGCGGCTCCCCGGCATCGGCACCGTCAGCGACACCTTCGTCTCCGACCCGGTCACCGACGAACGGTTCGCCTACTACCTCGGCATCAACAACGTCCTCGGACTGATCGGGGCGTTCGGATCCCAGCGCCTGGCCGACGAACAGGAACTCCTCACCGTCCTGCGCCAATTCCTCGACCAGGCCGCGGAACTGGGCTCGCCCCTGCCCGCGTATCTCCTTCAGAACCGCCAACTGCGCTGCAAGGCCAACCTGCTGACCCGGCTGCACGGCCTCGACGAGCTGGTCGGACCGGTCGACACCCAGTCCGTGTACGTCACCATCGCCAACCCGCTGCACAGCTGAGCACCCGCACCAGGCAGACTCCGAGCGCACCCGCTCCTACGCTGCCCACCGACCGCACCCGGTCCAGAGAGGAGAGCGCCACCGTGCCTCCCGCCGACCCCTCAGCGGAACCCGACGCCACGCCCGCCGGCGGGAGCACCGGAGCCGGGCGCGCCGGTGCCGGGAGAAACGGCGTCGAGAGCACTGGCGTCGGGAGCACCGGCGTCGAGGACACGCTCGACCTGAAGCTCACCGAGGAACTCCTCGCGCTCATCGCCGAGGAGCGCAGCGCCGGGACGCGGCGGGCCGCCATCCCCGGTGACCTGCTGGGCGACCCGGGCTCCTGGCCACCGGCTGACACCACGGCAGGGGAGTTCGCCCTGCTCCCCGTCCGGCTGGAGCGCGACCTCCCCCTCATCGCCCGCTGGATGAACGACCCCGCCGTGGCGGCCTTCTGGGAGCTCGCCGGACCCGAGTCCGTCACCACCGACCACATCCGGGCCCAGCTCGAAGGGGACGGGCGCAGCATCCCCTGTCTCGGCGTGCTCGACGGCACCCCCATGAGCTACTGGGAGATCTACCGTGCCGACCTCGACCCCCTGGCCCGCCACTACCCCGCCCGCCCCCACGACACCGGCCTCCACCTCCTCGTCGGGGGCGTGAAGAACCGGGGCCGGGGCGTGGGCACCACGCTGCTGCGCGCCGTCGCCGACCTCGTCCTGGACAACCTTCCGCGGTGCGGGCGGGTCGTCGCCGAGCCGGACCTGCGTAACACCCCGTCCGTATCCGCGTTCCTCAGCGCCGGCTTCCGCTTCTCCGCCGAAGTGGATCTCCCCGACAAACGCGCCGCGCTGATGATCCACGACCGAACGTACCGAGCCCAGCTGTGACTTGCTCTCCGCACTTTCCATACCGCTCGAACCTCATAGGTTCCCTCCGGAGGAGTCCCCGTGCCGATATCTCCCACGAGCCGTGATGCAGCCGAGTCCCCGCAGCTGTTCAGCCCTCCGGAGCTGGACCGGCAGATCTGGGACCGGGCCGCAGCCAGGCTCCTCGCCAAGATGCTCGGCGAGTTCGCCTACGAGAAGATCATCGAGCCGGTTCCGGTGCCCGGCTCCGGCGGACTTCACCGGCTGGCCCTCGACGACGGGGGAGTGCTCGCCTTCTCCGCCCGGCGCGGCGTCTACGGCAGCTGGCGCGTCGACGCCGACTCGATCGAGATCACCGTGCAGCCCCCGGCCGCCTCCGCCGGCTCGCCCGCCGCGCGGGCCGACGTACAGTCCAACGGCTCGGCCACCGCCGAGGCCGACGCGCAGTCCAACGGATCACCTGCCGCGCCCCGGCCGTTCCGCGACCCGCTGACCTTCCTCACCCGGGCCCGCGACCTCCTCGGGCTCGACGGCACGACGCTGGGCCACCTCATCCGCGAGCTGACCCTGACCCTCTCCGCCGACGCCCGGCTCGACCACACCGCCTTCACCGCCGACCAGCTCGCCGCGCTCGACTACGCGGAGCTGGAAGGCCATCAGACCGGCCACCCCTGGCTGGTGGCGAGCAAGGGACGGCTCGGCTTCTCCGCCGCCGACGCCGCCCGCTTCACCCCCGAGACCCGCAGCCCGCTCCGGCTGCCGTGGATCGCGGTCAGCACCCGCCTCGCCCAGTTCCGGGGCGTCGGACGCGTCTCCACCCCCGGCCAGCTGTACGCCGGAGAGCTCGACCAGGGCGTCCGGGACGCCTTCGCCGGCGTGCTGCGGGCCCGGGGACACGACCCGCAGGACTACCTCTACCTCCCCGTACACCCCTGGCAGTGGGACGAGTGGATCGTGCCGCTCTTCGCCCCCGCCATCGCCGACGGCGACATCGTGGCCCTGGACACCGACGGCGACGCCCGCCTACCGCAGCAGTCGATCCGCACGTTCGCCAACGTGGAACGGCCCGAGCGGCACACCGTCAAGCTCCCGCTCTCCATCCTCAACACCCTGGTCTGGCGCGGCCTGCCGACCGAGCGGACCCTCGCCGCCCCTGCCGTCACCGCCTGGGTCCAGGGGCTCTGCGAGGGCGACTTCTTCCTGCGCGAGACCTGCCGGGTCATCCTCCTCGGCGAGGTCGCCTCCGTCGCCGTCGAACATCCGCTGTACGACCACCTCCCCGAAGCGCCCTACCAGTACAAGGAACTCCTCGGCGCGATCTGGCGCGAGCCCCTGCCGCCCCGCCTCGCCCCGGGCGAACGCGCCCGCACGCTCGCCTCCCTCCTCCATACGGATCCGACGGGCCGCGCGTTCACCGCGGAGCTGGTCGAGCGCTCAGGACTCTCCCCGGAGACCTGGCTGAAACGGCTCTTCGCCGCCCTGCTGCCGGCCCTGCTGCACTTCCTCTACCGCTACGGCACCGTGTTCTCCCCGCACGGCGAGAATGCCATCGTCGTGTTCGACGAGAACGACGTGCCCGTACGGCTCGCCATCAAGGACTTCGTCGACGACGTCAACATCAGCGCCCACCCGCTGCCGGAACAGGCCTCCATGCCCGACGAGGTGCGCGCCGTCCTCCTCACCGAGGAGCCGTCCTTCCTCACCCAGTTCATCCACTCCGGCCTCTTCGTCGGCGTCTTCCGCTATCTCTCCCCCCTCTGCGAGGAGCAGCTCGGCGTCACCGAGGACACCTTCTGGTCACTCGTCCGTGCGGAGATCGTGCGCCACCACGCCCGCTTCCCGGAGCTGAAGGAGCGGTTCGAGCTGTTCGACATGCTCACCCCCGAGATCGAACGCCTCTGTCTGAACCGCAATCGCCTGCATGTCGACGGCTACCGGGACCGGGCCAGCCGCCCGCACGCGGCGATCCATGGCACCGTTCCCAACCCGTTGCACGCCTCCGCCCGCGTCCGGGAGTGATCGCCGTTGTCAGTGGTGCGCCGTAGGCTGGTCGGGCTATGACGAAGCCATCCCTCCCCGAGCTCCTGCACGCCGCCGTCACCGCCGTCGGCGGTACGGAACGGCCCGGCCAGGTCACCATGGCCGAGGCCGTCGCCGAGGCCGTCGACGACCAATCCCACCTGCTCGTCCAGGCCGGCACCGGTACGGGCAAGTCGCTCGGCTACCTGGTGCCGGCCCTGGCGCACGGGGAGCGGGTCGTCGTGGCCACGGCCACCCTCGCCCTCCAGCGGCAGCTCGTGGAGCGCGACCTTCCGCGTACGGTCGAGTCCCTGCATCCGCTGCTGCGCCGGCGCCCGCAGTTCGCCATGCTCAAGGGCCGGTCGAACTACCTCTGTCTTCACCGGCTCCACGAAGGGGTGCCGCAGGACGAGGAGGAGGGGCTCTTCGACCAGTTCGAGGCGGCGGCCCCGTCCAGCAAGCTGGGGCAGGACCTGCTGCGGCTGCGGGACTGGTCGGACGAGACGGAGACGGGCGACCGGGACGACCTGACGCCCGGCGTCTCGGACCGGGCCTGGGCGCAGATCTCGGTCTCCTCGCGCGAGTGCCTGGGCGCGACGAAGTGCGCGTACGGCGCGGAGTGCTTCGCCGAGGCCGCCCGCGAGCGGGCCAAGCTCGCGGATGTCGTCGTCACCAACCACGCGCTGCTCGCGATCGACGCCATCGAGGGCGCGCCGGTGCTCCCGTCGCACGAGGTCCTGATCGTCGACGAGGCCCATGAGCTGGTCTCCCGGGTCACCGGCGTGGCCACCGGCGAGCTGACCCCCGCCCAGGTCAACCGCGCGGTCCGGCGTGCGGCGAAGTTGGTCAACGAGAAGGCGGCCGACGCCCTCCAGACCGCAGCCGAGGGGTTCGAACGGGTCATGGAGCTGGCGCTGCCCGGACGTCTCGAAGAGGTGCCCGAGGACCTCGGATACGCGTTGATGGCGCTGCGGGACGCGGCGCGCACGGTGATCTCCGCGATCGGCGCCACCCGGGACAAGTCCATCGAGGACGAGAACGCCGTCCGCAAGCAGGCCCTGGCCTCGGTCGAGGCGATCCACGGCGTCGCCGAGCGCATCGCCCAGGGCTCGGAGTACGACGTCGTCTGGTACGAGCAGCACGACCGGTTCGGCGCCTCCGTCCGGGTCGCCCCGCTCTCGGTGTCGGGGCTGCTGCGCGAGAAGCTGTTCGCCGAGCGGTCCGTGGTGCTGACCTCGGCCACCCTCAAGCTCGGCGGCGATTTCAACGGCGTGGGCGCGTCCCTCGGGCTGGCCCCCGAGGGCACGGCGGGCGAGGACGTCCCGCAGTGGAAGGGGCTGGATGTCGGCTCCCCGTTCGACTACCCGAAGCAGGGCATCCTCTATGTCGCCCGGCATCTGAACACCCCGGGGCGCGAGGGATCGCGTACGGACATGCTGGACGAGCTCGCCGAGCTGGTGGAGGCGGCCGGCGGCCGCACGCTGGGTCTTTTCTCCTCCATGCGCGGGGCCAAGGCGGCGGCCGAGGAGCTGCGGGGCCGCCTGGACAAGCCGATCCTGCTCCAGGGCGAGGAGACGCTCGGCGAGCTGATCAAGAACTTCGCGGCCGACCCGGCGACCTGCCTCTTCGGCACCCTGTCGCTCTGGCAGGGCGTGGACGTCCCGGGGCCGAGCTGTCAGCTGGTGGTCATGGACCGGATTCCGTTCCCCCGGCCCGACGATCCGCTGATGAGCGCACGGCAGAAGGCGGTCGAGGAGGCGGGCGGCAACGGCTTCATGGCGGTGGCGGCGACGCACGCCGCCCTGCTGATGGCCCAGGGCGCGGGCCGACTGGTCCGGGCGACGGGCGACAAGGGCGTGGTCGCGGTGCTGGATCCGAGGCTCGCCAACGCGCGGTACGGAAGCTATCTGCGCGCCTCGCTGCCCGACTTCTGGTACACCACCGACCGGAACCAGGCGCGCCGCTCCCTGGCCGCCATCGACGCCAAGGCCAAGGCGGACGGGGCTTAGACGGACGCGGCGTAGACGGGATCTTGCTCCGGGCTGCGCCGTCCCGGGGCAAGGCAAAGCCCCGGGACCGACGTCACGATCGACGTCCTAGGGAGCCCCGGGGCCGACAAGCCCTGACCAACGCTGCCGTCTCCTCAGACCCGGCGCAGCACCGCCACCACCTTGCCCAGGATGGTCGCCTCGTCGCCGGGGATCGGCTGGTACGCGGCGTTGTGGGGGAGCAGCCATACGTGACCGTCCTCCCGGCGGAAGCGCTTGACCGTCGCCTCGCCGTCGAGCATGGCGGCGACGATGTCCCCGTTCTCTGCGACGGGCTGGCGGCGGACGGTGACCCAGTCGCCGTCGCAGATCGCGGCCTCGATCATCGAGTCGCCGACGACCTTCAGGACGAACAGCTCACCGTCGCCGACGAGCTGGCGGGGGAGCGGGAAGACGTCCTCGACGGACTCCTCGGCGAGGATGGGGCCACCGGCGGCGATCCGGCCCACCAGCGGCACATACGACGCGGCCGGCTTGCCGGTCGTGTCGGTCGGCTGGGTGCTGGGCTGGTCTGATCCGCGGACCTCGTATGCGCGGGGGCGGTGCGGATCCCGGCGGAGGAAGCCCTTGCGCTCCAGCGCCATCAGCTGGTGGGCGACGGACGAGGTGCTGGACAGGCCCACCGCCTGACCGATCTCCCGCATGGAGGGCGGGTACCCCCTCCGCTGTACGGAGTCGCGGATGACCTCGATGACCCGCCGCTGCCGGTCCGTGAGCCCCGAGCTGTCCGCCCGGATGCCGGGAGGCCTGCCGGGCATGGAACGCCCCGGGCGTGCGGGCTCGGGCCCGTCCGTGTTCGTGACTGAGTCATTCATGGCATGCACCGGCTCAAGTCGGCTCTGGGAGCGGTGGTCCCGGGCGGTGATGGTGGCACTGTCTGCGGTGGTGGTCACGTCGGCCCCTCTCGAATGTTCTCCCTAGCTGGACAACGGTAGTAGCTTTCGAAAGGTTGCGCCAAACACACGTTCGAGTGAAAAACGAATAAAGGGGTGCCACGGTGCTGTCGACAGGTGTATGAGCACCGGAACGGGGGTCGCGCGGTCTCCGCGTGGCACTGCCGCGGTCCCGGGCCGATTCTTTCATCCGGACCCCTGCATGTTTTCGTCCGGACCCCTGTGCGTCTCTCATCAGGGCCCTGCTGCGCGTCTGCATCCGGACCCTGCGCCGAGTCTTTCATCCGGGCCCGTGCGTCGAAGCCCCGGCGGCTCGACGGCCCGGCGTTTCCCGTACCCTCTTCCTCGGCCCACGCTCTCCCCGAGCGGCCTCCGAGCGAGGTCCGGCGCGCGACACGCGATGGGGCCGAAAACGCGACCCGACCCTAGATCTAGTGGTTGGATTGCTCCAGTCACCCAGAAGTTGTGGTCTCGGTTCAATCGCGCCGTGGTCATCGCCTATGCTGGGGACTGCTTCCAGGGGCCCGGAAAACGGCCTTGACGAGGCTATTCAGTCGTGCGCGTGAAGGAGGGTTGGGAGCCATGCACTGCCCCTTCTGCAGGCACCCCGACAGCAGGGTCGTCGACAGTCGCACCACCGACGACGGGACGTCGATCCGTCGCCGTCGGCAGTGCCCCGACTGTTCCCGCCGCTTCACCACGGTGGAGACCTGCTCGCTGATGGTGGTGAAGCGCAGCGGCGTGACCGAGCCCTTCAGCCGCACCAAGGTCATCTCCGGCGTCCGCAAGGCATGCCAGGGGCGACCCGTCACGGAGGACGCCCTCGCCAAACTCGGCCAGCGGGTCGAGGAGGCGGTGCGCGCCACCGGCAGCGCCGAGCTGACCACCCACGACGTGGGACTGGCCATCCTCGGCCCCCTGCAGGAACTCGACCTCGTCGCGTACCTGCGCTTCGCGTCCGTGTACCGGGCGTTCGATTCCCTGGAAGACTTCGAGGCCGCCATCGTGGAATTGCGTGCGCAGCGGCCTTCCGTGGAGGACTGCGGGAGCGGCGAGGCCCTTGAGGTCCCCGCGCCCGCCACTGCCGCCGACTGAGCGGTACGCGCCCGTCACGGTCCGGAGTCATCTCCGCCGGCCGGTGGCCGGGCGAATCAAGACCTGTTCCGGTGGCCGAGGCGGCCCACGGGGCAACGGACACACATTGTGCCTGGGAAGATCTGGGCACTTCAGGGCGTTTTCGCCCACATATGGGAGGCGGCATGACAGAGACGGCGAGCGGCCCGGCACGAGGTTCCCGCACCAAGGGCGCCAAGGCGAGCAAGGGTCTGCGTATCGAGCGCATCCACACCAACCCCGGCGTGCACCCGTACGACGAGGTGGCGTGGGAGCGCCGTGACGTCGTCATGACCAACTGGCGCGACGGCTCGATCAACTTCGAGCAGCGTGGCGTCGAGTTCCCCGACTTCTGGTCGGTGAACGCGGTCAACATCGTCACCAGCAAGTACTTCCGCGGAGCTGTCGGCACGCCGCAGCGCGAGACCGGTCTCAAGCAGCTGATCGACCGGATCGTGAAGACGTACCGCAAGGCCGGTGAGGAGAACAGCTACTTCGCCTCTCCCGCGGACGCCGAGATCTTCGAGCACGAGCTGGCCTACGCCCTCCTGCACCAGATCTTCAGCTTCAACTCCCCGGTCTGGTTCAACGTCGGCACGCCCCAGCCGCAGCAGGTCTCCGCCTGCTTCATCCTGGCCGTCGACGACTCCATGGAGTCGATCCTCGACTGGTACAAGGAAGAGGGCATGATCTTCAAGGGCGGCTCCGGCGCCGGCCTGAACCTCTCCCGTATCCGCTCCTCCAAGGAGCTGCTCTCCTCCGGCGGCAACGCCTCCGGCCCGGTCTCCTTCATGCGCGGAGCCGACGCCTCCGCCGGAACCATCAAGTCCGGTGGTGCCACCCGCCGCGCGGCCAAGATGGTCATCCTCGACGTCGACCACCCCGACATCGAGAACTTCATCGAGACCAAGGTGAAGGAGGAGGAGAAGATCCGCGCCCTGCGCGACGCGGGCTTCGACATGGACCTGGGCGGCGACGACATCACGTCCGTCCAGTACCAGAACGCCAACAACTCGGTCCGCGTGAACGACGAGTTCATGAAGGCCGTCGAGGCGGGCGGCAAGTTCGGGCTGCGCGCCCGGATGACCGGAGACGTCATCGAAGAGGTCGAGGCCAAGTCCCTCTTCCGCAAGATGGCCGAGGCCGCCTGGGCCTGCGCCGACCCCGGCATCCAGTACGACGACACCATCAACGCCTGGCACACCTGCCCGGAGTCCGGCCGGATCAACGGCTCCAACCCGTGCAGCGAGTACATGCACCTGGACAACACCTCGTGCAACCTCGCCTCGCTGAACCTGATGAAGTTCCTCAAGGACGACGGCCTGGGCAACCAGTCCTTCGAGTCCGAGCGCTTCGCCAAGGTCGTCGAGCTGGTCATCACCGCGATGGACATCTCGATCTGCTTCGCGGACTTCCCCACGCAGAAGATCGGCGAGAACACCCGCGCCTACCGTCAGCTGGGCATCGGTTACGCCAACCTCGGCGCCCTGCTGATGGCGACCGGTCACGCGTACGACAGCGACGGCGGCCGCGCGCTCGCCGGGGCCATCACCTCGCTGATGACCGGCACCTCCTACCGCCGCTCCGCCGAACTGGCCGCGGTCGTCGGCCCGTACGACGGCTACGCCCGCAACGCCGAGCCGCACCAGCGCGTCATGAAGCAGCACTCCGACGCCAACGCCATGGCCGTCCACATCGACGACCTCGACTCCCCGGTCTGGGCCGCCGCGACGGAGGCCTGGCAGGACGTGATCAGGCTCGGCGCGAAGAACGGTTTCCGTAACGCGCAGGCCTCGGTCATCGCGCCCACCGGCACCATCGGTCTCGCGATGTCCTGCGACACCACCGGTCTGGAGCCCGACCTCGCCCTGGTCAAGTTCAAGAAGCTGGTCGGCGGCGGCTCGATGCAGATCGTCAACGGCACGGTGCCGCAGGCGCTGCGTCGGCTCGGCTACCAGCCCGAGCAGATCGAGGCGATCGTCGCCCACATCGCCGACAACGGCAACGTGGTCGACGCCCCCGGCCTGAAGACCGAGCACTACGAGGTCTTCGACTGCGCGATGGGCGAGCGCTCCATCTCCGCGATGGGCCACGTCCGGATGATGGCGGCGATCCAGCCGTGGATCTCCGGCGCGCTCTCCAAGACGGTGAACCTCCCCGAGACGGCCACCGTCGAGGACGTCGAGGAGGTCTACTTCGAGGCGTGGAAGATGGGCGTCAAGGCGCTCGCGATCTACCGCGACAACTGCAAGGTCGGCCAGCCCCTCTCCGCCAAGACCAAGGACAAGGAGAAGGAAGAGGTCACCGCGAAGGCCGAGGAGACCATCCGCGAGGCGGTCGAGAAGGTCGTCGAGTACCGCCCGGTCCGCAAGCGCCTTCCCAAGGGCCGTCCCGGCATCACCACCTCCTTCACGGTGGGCGGCGCCGAGGGCTACATGACCGCCAACTCCTACCCGGACGACGGTCTCGGCGAGGTCTTCCTGAAGATGTCCAAGCAGGGCTCGACCCTCGCGGGCATGATGGACGCCTTCTCCATCGCCGTCTCGGTCGGTCTGCAGTACGGCGTCCCACTGGAGACGTACGTCTCGAAGTTCACCAACATGCGCTTCGAGCCGGCCGGTATGACGGACGACCCGGACGTGCGGATGGCGCAGTCGATCGTCGACTACATCTTCCGCCGCCTGGCGCTCGACTTCCTGCCCTTCGAGACCCGCTCGGCCCTCGGCATCCACTCCGCCGAGGAGCGCCAGCGCCACCTGGACACCGGCAGCTACGAGCCGACGTTCGAGGCGGAGGAGCTGGACACGGACAGCCTGGCGCAGTCGGCGCCGGTCCACGCCGAGCCCCTGAAGGCGGTTCCGGCTCCCGCGGAGTCCGCGCCGAAGCCGGCGCCGAAGACCGCGCACACCTCGGCCGAACTGGTCGAGATGCAGCTCGGCATCAGCGCCGACGCGCCGCTCTGCTTCTCCTGCGGTACGAAGATGCAGCGCGCCGGCTCCTGCTACATCTGCGAGGGCTGCGGCTCGACGAGCGGCTGCAGCTGATTCTGGGCGCCGCTGGGGCGTAGATTGTCTGGCCAGGGCGGTGGAGTCGGTCTCGCGGCTCCACCGCCTTCGGCGCGTGTGACCCCTGGCTGTTGTGTTAGATGCAACGCGCCGTCGTGTCGAGGGCTTGTCACTGCCCGATTGCCGTCGTGGCATCCTCCGGGCCGTGATCAAGAGAATCGAGTCCCCCGTCCGCCGATGAGCGAGACGACCGGGACGGGACTGCCCGGATCACCGACAACACTGTTCGACCATGCCCTCCGGCTGCATGAGCTGGCTCCCGGGGAGCCGCTTCATCGCGGCGGGGAGCCGTACCCCGACGACGGGTCGCACCGTCACCGGAAAGGTCCGCGAACACCTGAGGACCGGCACTCGGTCGGCAAGGACGCGGCGTTCATCCTCGACGCACATTTCGCGCGGGCCTCTGCCCTCCCGGGTGAGTTGGCCGATGCCTTCCACGACGTCTACATACCAATTCACCCCAACGAGCACATCGCCGCTGCAGCCGAGCAGGCGGACAGAGAACGTGTTCGCCGAACAGGCCGCTGGCTGGTCCGACATGGCACCGGCCCATGCTCGGTCACGGTGGGACTGGCCCTGCTCGCTGCCGTGGGAACAGCCGATGACATCCCGTTGATTCATGAGGCGCTTGCAGACCTCGACACCGACAGCGAGATGATCGACCACATCGGTCGGCTACTCCATCTGATGAGCGACTGCGAGGGGAGGGGGCTCACCCTCGCTCACTACCCCCATTCGGGAGTGGTCCTGGAAGCTCATGCTCGCCATGTGGGTTCGCTCAGCCCGACCATCGAGCTCCTTCACGATCGCGGTGCTCACCGCACCTGACCACGGAGCCGCCCGAGGCTTCGGGTGCACTGCGCCCCAGCAGGAAGCGCTCCGAGAGACCTACCTCGATGTTCTCGACCGGGAGACGTGGTCCGAGACGGCACGCGCCGGGGTCACCACGGATGACAACCGGATGCGGTGGCTGGCGGTCCATCGAGCGCCACAGCTCAGGCTGCGTGCGTTCCCCGATCGAGAGCCGGATGCCGAGGCATAGCGCACGCCAGGAATAGGTGGTGTCCGCCAGTACCGGACGCGTAAGCGCGTGCGGAACCGCGTAGGGCTCAGCGGAACCGCGGCTCACGAAGGGGACCAGCCACCGGCCGGTCCCCTTCGGCATGCCACCCCGGGTTGTCCGGAACTGGCCGATGTCACCCTTCGGCGGCCCGGCTTCCCATCGCCGCGGCGAACGAGTCGGGGTCGCCGTCGTAACCGCGTACGGTCGAGCGGAAGCCCCAGAGCCCAGAGCCGTCCCGGGTGAACTCCCCGACGACCGCCGCGGTCGCCCAGGCCACGTCGGAGAAGTCGTTCTCGGCCAGGACCGTGTAGCCCTCGCCGATCTCCATCGCCGTGCTCCCTATGGCGCCGAAGGTCTTGTGCCCGTCGCGCTGCTGGATGGCGACACCGACCACCACCCGCCCGTACCGCTCCGCCAGCCGGTTCAGCTCGATGGTCATGACCTCGTCGAAGCCGAAACCCTGGCCGGTCCGGCTGTCCCGGTTCAGGGTGATGGTGCCGTCCGGCGAGCGGCTGTCGAAGTGGACCAGGTAGGCGGGGGCGCCGTACGGCTCGTCGGCCGGGTAGGTCGCCGCGATGATGTCGAGGTCGTTGGCCGCGGCCCCGTGCGGGCTCGGATCCCATTTGACCCGCACTTCGACCTTCTCGATGTCCTTGTTCGGAGTGCTCAACGGACTCCCCTCCCGGCCGACGGCCCACGGACCGTTCTCATCACCCGATACACGATTGACCCGATCATGTACGGAACCGGCCGCTGAACCAACTGTCCCGGGTTCGGACGGCGGATTCGGGCCATCCGCCCTCAGTGCGGGATCCTGCGCGGCGGGCGCTGCCGGACCTCCTCGCGGAACAGCTCGATCGCACTGCTGACCTGACGCATCAGGTGCGTGCCCTCGATCCGGTCCAGATAGAGGCACTGGCCGGCCAGCCCGTCGAGTTCGAAGGCGAAGTACAGGGCCATCAGCGGGTTGACGAAAAGCTCACTTCCCTTGGTGCGCGAGGTGAACTGCACGTCCCCGAACTCCCCCCGTACGGCTGCCGCTATGGAACCGTTGACGATGCTCGGGTGCTCCCGCGTCTCTTCCTGGGCGTGGGCGACCGCGTCGAGGAACAGCGCGCCCTCCCGGCTCGTACGGGATACGGAGAACGCCCCCAGATACGCGCCCGCGCGCTCCAGCGCCGCGATGTTCTCCAGGACCAGGCCGTGGCTCACCCCGTGATGGGCGTCGACCCCGAACCCGATGGACACGACGAGGCGTTCGGGCCCCTCGATCCCGGCGAGCGCCGCGACGCTGGTGAGGTCCTCCTCCGGCGTGCCGAGCCCCGACTCGTCCCCGCGCATCAGGATGTCCGTGCCGCCGTCCACGAGGACGACAGCGTCGATGTCGTACCGCTCGATCAGCGCCCGGTACGCGGCGCGCAACGGCTGGACCCCGACCCGGGACAGCGCGTGCACCGTGCCCGGGTAGCCGTGCCGGGTGAGCCACCGGGCGAGGGCGCGCTCGGGGAAGTACGGCTGGTGCGGGGCGGTGTCCGGGGTGATCACCGCCAGATCGGGGGCCGCCCAGTCCTCCAGCGGAAGGCCTTCGACCGCGCTGAAGGTGAGGTTGGCGAGCTGGACCTCCTTGCCCTGGTGCATCAGCGAGAGCGCCAAGGGCAGCCCGGCGTAGATGTCGAAGCCCCCTCCCGCACCCGCCACGAGAATGCGCTGAGCGGAGGCGAGCCGGCTGAACAGAGGATGGACGTGCAGCGTCGTCATGGTGATCATTGTGCGAGCGGAACGACCGGTTCGAGTGCACTCCTTCGGACCGTGACGCGTGCCACGTTCCGCGCCGTACGATGGCGCGGTGCTGGTGAAGTGGATTCGCTGTTCCGTGGTGGACCGTCATGGTTTCGAACGGGGGCAGCGGAAGTGGGCGGGGCTGCTCGGCGAGCCGGGGTTCAGAGGACAGAGCGGCGGGTGGAGCCGAACGCGCCCCGATGTCGCCCATGTCTTCGCGTTCTGGGAGAACCGCGTCTTCTACGACTCCTTCATGGCGCGCGGGCACGACCGGCTGGCGGCCGGGCAGTCGGGCATGTTCCGCGACATGCAGGTCACGCTCTTCGAGCGCCGCTTCGACGTGAAGACGGGCTTCGAGCCCCACTTCGCGGAGGCCGACGTCGTACGGGTCGCGCACAGCCGGGTCCACGAAGAGCGCGCCGAGCACTTCGTGCTGATGCAGCAGCAGGTGTGGAATCCCGCCATGGCCGGGTCGCCCGGCATGCTGCGCGGGGTGTTCGGCGAGGCGCCGGGCAACGAGTTCCTGGCGCTGTCCCTGTGGAAGTCGAGCGCCGAGCGCGGCAAGTACCGCGCGGCCGGGGCCGAGCGGCTGGCGGCCCGCGCGCAGACCGAGACGGACGTGATCGAGCTGACGGGGGACGTCGTGGAGCTGGACCCCTCCTGGACGGTGTGAAGACGGCCTGCGAGGTGCCCCGACCACCCGTGCGGGCCCATCTCGATCTAGGCTCGGGACATGGCACGACCGCAGCGCATTGTCCTCGTCCGGCACGGCGAGTCCGAGGGCAACGCCGACGACACGGTGTACGAGCGGGAGCCCGACCACGCACTCCGGCTCACCGCCACCGGTCTGCGGCAGGCCCGGGAGACCGGGGAGGAACTGCGCGAGCAGTTCGGCGACGAGCGGGTGAGCGTCTACATCTCGCCGTACCGCCGCACCCACGAGACATTCCGGGCCTTCGATCTCGACCCGGCGCGTGTCCGGGTCCGGGAAGAGCCCCGGCTGCGGGAGCAGGACTGGGGCAACTGGCAGGACCGGGACGACGTACGCCTGCAGAAGGCCTACCGGGACGCCTACGGGCACTTCTTCTACCGCTTCGCCCAAGGCGAGTCCGGCGCCGACGTCTACGACCGGGTCGGGGCGTTCCTGGAGAGCCTGCACCGGAGCTTCGAGGAGACGGACCACCCGGAGAACGTCCTGCTGGTCACCCACGGACTCACGATGCGGCTGTTCTGCATGCGCTGGTTCCACTGGTCGGTCGCGGAGTTCGAGTCGCTGTCCAACCCGGGCAACGGCGAGACGCGGACCCTGCTGCTCGGTGAGAACGGCCGCTACACCCTCGACCGGCCCTTTCAGCACTGGCGGGCCCCTGAACCGTACGGCCGCACCGGTTAGAGTGGCTGTGCGATGACCGCTGATTCTGCTTCCGCGCGGCGCTTCGAACGCGCCCTGGCCAGCCTGCGTGGGCTGTCCGTGGGAGACGCCCTGGGCTCCCAGTTCTTCGTTCCGGCCAACTACCCCCTGCTGAAACAGCGGGCCCTGCCGCCCGGGCCCTGGCAGTGGACCGACGACACCGAGATGGCCGCCTCGGTCCTGGCCGTGCTCGCCGCCCACGGCCGCATCGACCAGGACGCGCTCGCCCGCTCCTTCGCCGAGCACCACGACTTCGACCGGGGCTACGGCCCCGCCGTCAACCGGCTCCTCCGGCTCGTACGGGAAGGCGGCGACTGGCGGGAACTGGCCTCGGCGCTGTTCCAGGGACAGGGTTCCTGGGGCAACGGTTCGGCGATGCGCATCGCGCCGCTCGGCGCCTGGTACGCGGACGACCCGGAGCAGGCCACGCACCAGGCGGAGATCTCCTCGTACACCACGCACCAGCACCGCGAGGCCGTCGTCGGCGCGATGGCCGTGGCCGCCGCCGCGTCGCTCGCCGCCGCCCCCGGCGGACCGCCGAGCCCCGCGGACCTCCTCGACGGCGTCATCGCGCTCGTGCCGCGCAGCGCCGTCGGCGCGGGGCTGCGCCGGGCCCGCGACATGCTGGACTACCGGGACGCGGGGACGGTCGCCGCCGTCCTCGGCAACGGCCGCCGGACCAGCGCCCACGACACCGTGCCGTTCGCGCTCTGGTCGGCCGCCAGGAGCCTCGGGGACTACGAGGAGGCGTTCTGGGTGACGGCCCAGGCGGGCGGCGACGTCGACACGACATGCGCCATCGTCGGCGGTGTCGTCGCGTCGAGCGAGGCCGGAGCGCCGCCCGTCGACTGGCTGGCGCAGACGGAGGAAACGCCGGGCTGGCTGACCCCCTCCCCGCGCTGACTCTCCGGCTGTTCTGCTCCTCTGTCACGGTCCTGCCACAGGATCACTCTGCGTGTCTGCGAACGAGAGTTCGGGATTACTCTTTCGGCCACGCCGCCCCTGGTTGATCTTGAGGGCGCGCCGAATGAGACACCGGGCCGGGTGTACGGCTGTGGGCCGCGCCCGGAGCCGGTGGGGGAGGGGCCCCATGTCCGATCAGCCGTCCGAGGCGTCCAGACCGCCGGAGCAGTCACCGGAAGCCGGTACGCATCAGCAACAGCAACAGCAACAGCAACAGCAACTGGAAGCGGAACCGCAACCGCAACCCGAACCGCCATCACCGACGCCCGCCGCGACCGCCGCGCCCGACCAGGCCATCAAGGCCACCGCGCCCGACCAGGCCGTCAAGGCCACCGCGCCCGCCGGCACACCGGCTCGCGCCGACACACCGGCAGCCGGGCCCGGCAACCCCTGGCAGTACGGTGCGGGGGCGCCCGGAGCCAAGAACAGCACGGGTGACGGCGTGACGGTCCGGCTCCGGCCACCCGCTCCGCCCCTGATCCGTCCCGCCGTGCTCTGGTCGGTCCTGGCCACCGCCGTCCTGAGCGCGCTCTTCCTGGGCGACGGACTCGGGGTGAACCTGCTGATCGTGGCGGTGCCCGCCGCGCTGGCAGCGTTCTTCGCCTCGCGGTCGGCGGGCCGCAGGCTGCGGCCCTGGACCGCGACCTGGGCGGTCGGGGGCCTCGCACTGCTCGCCGTGCCCGCGCTCCGGGACGCGGGCTGGCCCACGTTCCTCGCCGTGGTGTCCGCCTTCGCGCTCGGCTCGCTGGCCCTGCACGGCAGCCGCAACTGGCTGGGCGTGTTCATCGGCTCGCTGGGCCTGTTCGACTCGGTCGTCCCCGGCATCATCTGGGGCGTGCGGGGGATACGCGCCCGGGCCGACGGCTCCCGGGCGCGCTGGGGTTCGGCCCTGCGCACCACGGCGGTGGCCCTCGTGCTGCTCGTGGTGTTCGGAACCCTCTTCGCGAGCGCGGACGCCGCCTTCGCCGACCTGCTGGGCAACCTCATGCCCGACGTTTCGGTCGGCGAGGGGCCCTGGCGGACCTTCCTGTTCGCGCTCGGTCTGGCCGGCGCACTCGCCGCCGCGTACGCCGCCGCGGCCCCGGTGCGCTGGGACGGCGTCACCGTACCGCCCGGCAAACCGCGGGGACGGGCCGAATGGGCCCTTCCGCTGATCGTGCTCAACCTGCTCTTCGCCGCGTTCATCACCCTCCAGCTCGTGGTGCTCCTCGGGGGGTACGAGAAGGTGCGGGCGGAGACCGGGCTCGACCACGCCGAGTACGCCCGCCAGGGCTTCTGGCAGCTGCTGTGGGCCACCCTGCTCACCCTCCTCGTGATCGCCCTGGCCCTGCGCTGGGCGCCACGCGGCGGCAGCCGGGACCGGACGCTGGTGCGCGCCGTCCTCGGCACCCTGTGCGTGCTCACCCTCGTCGTCGTCGCCTCCGCGCTGCGCCGCATGGACCTGTACGTCGACGAGTACGGCCTGACCAGGCTGCGGATATCCGTGGCCGCGATGGAACTCTGGCTCGGGGTGGTCCTCGTCCTGATCCTGGCGGCCGGCGTTTACGGCGCCCGGTTCCTGCCGCGGGCCATCGCGGCGAGTGCGGCGGCGGGGGTCCTGGCCTTCGGCCTGCTCTCGCCGGACGGACTGATCGCCGAGCAGAACGTCCAGCGCTTCGAGGACGGCAAGTCGACCGGCATCGACCGACTACGTCAAGGACCTGTCCGCCGACGCCGTACCCGCCCTGGACCGGCTGCCCGAACCGGAACGCTCCTGTGCGCTGCGGATCATCCAGAACGAGGTTCTCCACTCCGACGCCCCCTGGTACGCGACCAGCTGGGGAGAGGCGCGGGCGAAGGAGATCCTGGAGAAGCGCCCGGTGCAGGGCGACGGGCGCGAATGCTACGGCGTGGGCAGGGACGGATCCCGCGACGGCTACGAGCCGGACGACGACGGCTACGACCCGTACTGAGCAACGGCCTTCCGAGCGGCAGTGCCGCTCCGAGCCGACGCACCCGATGACCCCATGGGCCCTCTGAACTTTGCTGAGTTCGGAGGGCTCTCGGGTTCCTCGTGCCTGCCCTCGACGGCTGATTCGCGGTACGCACGGCGCCCCGGGGTGTTGCTGCCGTGGCTGTCGGCGTACGCTGGCTGGCGCCATGCCGTACGAACCACCCACGCACACCGTCGAGCGCTCGATTCGCGCTACCACCGGTGCCAGGACCGTCGCCGGTGTCGATGAGGTCGGACGCGGTGCGTGGGCCGGACCCGTCACCGTGTGCGCGGCCATCACCGGCCTGCGCCGACCGCCCGAAGGTCTCACCGATTCCAAGCTGTTGACCCCCCGGCGGCGCGCCGAGCTCGACCCCGTGCTGCGGAGCTGGGTCACCGCCTACGCCCTGGGCGACGCCTCGCCGCAGGAGATCGACGACCTCGGAATGACCGCCGCCCTCCGGCTCGCCGCCGTGCGCGCCCTGGAGGGGCTGCCGGTACGCCCCGACGCGGTGATACTCGACGGCAAGCACGACTACCTGGGCGTTCCCTGGAAGGTCCGCACCGTGATCAAGGGCGATCAGTCCTGTATCGCGGTCGCGGCGGCCTCCGTGATCGCCAAGGTGCACCGGGACCGGATGATGGCCGAGCTGGGCGCCACGTCCGAGGACTGCGGCGACTTCGCCTTCGATGCCAACGCGGGATATCCCTCGCCCGTGCACCGCGCCGCGCTGGAGGAGCGGGGGCCCACGGCCCACCACCGTCTCTCCTGGGCGTATCTGGACGCGCTGCCCCGGTGGCAGCACCTGAAGAAGGTCCGTATTTCCGCCGAGGCGGCCGCACTCGAAAGCGGGGGCCAGCTCGGCTTCGAATTCTGATCGCGCACATGCGCCCCTTTTCCCGGCGCCGACGACCTCGGCGTCCGACAACCAGACCACCGTCATGCCTCTGATCTCCGAGGAGCCTCAGATTCCCGAGAGCGCCCAGGGTCCCCGCGTCACTCCGGCCGCCGGCCGCACCGCGCCGACCCCTCGTCCCGTACCCGGTCCGCGTTCCGCGGCCACCCCGCGTCCCGGCCGCCCGGGCCCCGGCCCCGCGCGTCCCGCGCCCCCCGCGCCGCGCGCCCACCCCCCCCCCGTGGCACCCGCCGCTCCGGCGCCGGCTCCTGCGGCCCCCGCCCGCCCGGAGCCGACGGAGAGTCCTTCCGCGCCGCAGATCCAGCTGATCCCGGCTCCGGTCGCCGGTGCGCTCGACGCGGCCGAGGAGGCCGTCGACCTGCTGCTGGAGTCCGGTCGTGCACCGGGCGACATCCTGGTGCTGACCACCGGCGAACAGCACCCGTGGGCCGCCCACGAGCTGTCCTTCGGCGAAGCGTCGTACTGGGCCCAGCACGACGCGGGCGACGATGTCTTCTTCGCCGACGTCTCCGCGGCGGACCGGGCGCGGTCCCGGCCCGTGGTCGTCGTCGCGGTCAACGGCGACGCCGACCGGACCGTGGCGCGTACCCTGCCCGTCGCGCGTGACCGCGCGGCCGCGCTGCTGATGGTCTGCGGAGACCCGCAGACGATCAACTCCGCACTCGGCGCCGGGGTCTGACCGGACCCCACCGCTGCTCCGGCCGCCCGCGCGGGCGGCCGGAGCACGCGCAGCGGG
>NZ_JBHXJG010000108.1:0-23582 GCF_042723425.1 Streptomyces sp. NPDC058375
GCTCGACGGCGAGCTGGACGCCGGGGCCGTAACTCAGCTGGTTGGCGTGGATACGGGGGTGCAGCCCCTTGGCGCGACCCGCCGTGAGGATGGCGCGGGCCTGGTCCCCGTCGAAGGCGCCCTGCTCGCAGAACACGTCGATCCAGCGGGCGTGCGGGGCGCAGGCCTCCAGCATCGGGCCGGTGACCAGGTCGACGTACCCGGCGGGGTCGTCGGCGTAGTCGGGGGACACGATGTGGGCGCCCAGGTAGGTCACCTCGTCGGTGTGGCGGCTCGCGATGCGCAGGGCGCGGGCCTCGTCCTCGACGGTGAGGCCGTAGCCGGACTTGGTCTCGAAGGTGGTGGTGCCCTGGCGCAGGGCCTCGGCGAGGTAGCGGGCGACGTTGGCGGACAGCTCCTCGTCGGAGGCGGCCCGGGTGGCGGCGACGGTGGTGCGGATGCCGCCCGCGCGGTAGGGCTGCCCGGACATGCGGGCGTTGAACTCCTGGGTGCGGTCGCCCGCGAAGACCAGGTGGGAGTGGGAGTCGACGAAGCCCGGGATCACGGCCCGGCCGGCCGCGTCGAGGACGTTGTCAGTGGCGGGTGCTTTGCTTGATTCACCGGTCCAGACGATGCGGTCGCCCTCGATGACGACGGCCGCGTCCTGGATCAGGCCCAGGGGGGTCTCGTTGCCGAGGGAGGGGTCGTTGGTGACCAGGCTGGCGATGTGGGTGACGGCGGTGGTCGTCATCTGGAGAGTGTTCTCCTTGCGTTCCGGGGGATCCGGGGTGCTGGGGCGTTCCGGGGGTTCGGGCGGGTCCGGGGGGCCTGCGCGTTCCGGGGGTGCCGATGGGTCCGGGGGGCCCGCGCGTTCCGGGGGTTCGGGCGGGTCCGGGGTCAGCCGTGCAGGGCGGCGATGGCTGTCGCGAGCGCCCGGGGCACGTCCTCGATCCGCGTGTGACGGCCGTCCCGCACGATGTGCCGTCCTGCCACGACCGTGTGCCGCACATCAGCGGCGGAGGCGGCGAATACGGCGGTCTCCGCGGCCAGTCGGGGCACCGGCCCTGCCGTCCTGACGGAGTCCAGCGCCACGGTGGTCAGATCGGCGGGGGCGCCCGGCTCCAGCACGCCCGCGTCGGGGCGGCCCAGTGCCGCGTGCCCGTCGGCGGAGGCGGCCCGCAGCAGGGCTGCGGCCGTCCAGTGACCCCGGATGTGGGTGCGCAGCCGCTCGTTGAGCTCCATCGCCCGTGCCTCCTCGAAGAGGTCGATCACGGCGTGGCTGTCGCTGCCCAGCGAGAGCGGCGAGCCCGCTTTCTGGAGGGCGGTGGCGGGGCCGATGCCGTCGGCCAGGTCGCGTTCGGTGGTGGGGCACATGCAGGTGCCGGTGGCGGAGGAGCCGAGCAGGGCGATGTCCTCCTCCGTCAGGTGCGTGTTGTGGATGCCGGTGGTGCGCGGGCCGAGGACCCCGTGGTCGGCCAGCAGCCGGGTGGGGGTGCGGCCGTGGGCGGCCAGGCAGGCGTCGTTCTCCGCCGTCTGCTCGGAGAGGTGGACGTGGAGCGGGGCTTCCCGCTCCTCGGCCCACCGCGCCACGGTGGCCAGCTGGTCCGCCGGGACCGCCCGGACGGAGTGGATCGCCGCGCCGATCAGCGTGTGGTCGTCGCCCTTGAGGAGGGAGGCGCGCTCCGCCCAGGCCTCGGCGGTGGTGTCGGAGAAGCGCAGCTGGTGCTGGTTGGGCCGCTCGCCGAATCCGGCGGCGAGATAGGCGGTGTCCAGCAGGGTGATCCGGATCCCGGCCTCGGCGGCGGCCGCGATGAGCGCCTCGCCCATGGCGTTCGGGTTGGCGTAGGGGGTGCCGCCGGGCGTGTGGTGCAGATAGTGGAATTCGCCGACGGAGGTGATGCCGGCCAGGGCCATTTCGGCGTACGTGGCGCGGGCCAGGTCGAAGTAGGTGTCCGGGGTGAGCCGGGACGCCGTGCGGTACATCAGCTCGCGCCAGGTCCAGAAGGTGCCCGAGCCGACCTGGACGGTGGAACGCAGGGCCCGGTGGAAGGCGTGGGAGTGGGTGTTGGCGAGGCCGGGGAGGGTCAGGCCGCGCAGCGCGGTCGCGCCGGGCGGCGGTGCCTCGACCCCGGTCCTGATCCCGGCGATGCGGCCGTCCGCGACGTCCAGAGTGACGCCCGGCTCGACGTGCGTGCCGAGCCAGGCGTGGTCCATCCAGTAGGTCGCGGTGACGGGCGCGCCCGCCGTCCGTTGTGTCAGCTGCACGCGAGACCTTCCAGTACGTCGGCGAGTGCCTCGACCCCGGCCGTGCAGTCGTCCTCGGCGGCGTGCTCGGCGGGTGAGTGCGAGATGCCGGTGGGGTTCCGTACGAAGAGCATGGCGGTGGGCGCCGAGGCGGACAAAATACCCGCATCGTGGCCCGCGCCGGTGCCGAGGACGGGCACGGGCCGCCCCGTGTCGCCGGCGCCTTCGAGGATCTTGGCCAGTTCGTCACGCAGGGCGTGCTCGAACTCGACGACGGGCGTGAACGATTCGCGGACGACGTCGAGGTCGATCCCGGCCCGCTCGGCGTACTCCCGGGCGGCGCGCTCGACGCCGGTGACGACGGCGTCCAGGGTGGCCTGGTCGGCGGCGCGGGAGTCGAGCCAGCCGCGGACGAGGGAGGGGATGGCGTTGACCCCGTTGGGCTCGACCGCGATCTTGCCGAAGGTGGCGAGCGCGCCGGTGAGTTCGGCCTCGCGGCGGGCGGCGAGCACGGTCTCGGCGTACGTGAGCATCGGGTCGCGGCGGTCGACGAGCCGGGTGGTGCCCGCGTGGTTGGCCTCGCCCCGGAAGTCGAACCGCCAGCGGCCGTGCGGCCAGATGGCGGAGGCGATGCCGACGGGGTCGCCGGTCAGGTCGAGGGCGCGGCCCTGCTCGACGTGGAGTTCGACGAACGCGCCGATCCGGGCGAGCCGTTCCGGGTCGGGGCCGATGGTCCCGGGGTCGTATCCGGCGTGCTCCATGGCGGCGGGCAGGGTGGTGCCGTCCGCGTCCCGGAGGCGGTGGGCGTCGGCGACGGTGAGCTGTCCGGCGGCGAGCCGGGATCCGACGCAGGCCAGCCCGAAGCGGGCGCCCTCCTCGTCACCGAAGTTGGCGATGGCCAGCGGCCGGGTGAACTCCGCTCCCCTGCGGCGGAGTTCGTCGAGCGCGGCGAAGGAGGAGACCACGCCGAGCGGGCCGTCGAAGGCGCCGCCGTCCGGGACGGAGTCCAGATGGGAGCCGGTGACGACGGCGCCCTGGGCCAGGGGGTCGCCGAGCCAGGCCCACTGGTTGCCGTTGCGGTCCCTCTCGTAGGTGAGCCCGCGCGCCTCGGCCTGTGCGCGGAACCAGGCCCGGCAGTCGAGGTCGGCCGCCGACCAGGCGTAGCGCCGGTAGCCGCCGCTGCCGGGGTGGCGCCCGATGGGAGCCAGCTCCCGCCACATCGAGAGGAAGGAGTCACCGGCACGCCACGGCTGCCGTCCCGGAGCGGGAGGGGTGGGCCCGGACATACCGGCCGGGCCCTGCCCCGAGGTGCCCGTTGGCATCAGTTGCCCTCCGTCATGGGTACGCGTACGCCCTTGTCCTCGGCGACCGACTCCGCGATGTCGTAGCCCGCGTCGACGTGGCGGATGACGCCCATGCCGGGGTCGTTCGTCAGCACGCGGCGGATCTTCTCGCCCGCCAGCTTCGTGCCGTCCGCGACGGAGACCTGGCCGGCGTGGATGGAGCGGCCCATGCCGACGCCGCCGCCGTGGTGGAGGGAGACCCAGGAGGCGCCGGAGGCGACGTTGACCATGGCATTGAGCAGTGGCCAGTCGGCGATGGCGTCGGAGCCGTCGAGCATGGCCTCGGTCTCGCGGTACGGGGAGGCGACCGAGCCGCAGTCGAGGTGGTCGCGGCCGATGGCCAGCGGGGCGGCCAGTTCGCCGCTCGCGACCATGTCGTTGAAGCGCTCGCCGGCCTTGTCGCGCTCGCCGTAGCCGAGCCAGCAGATGCGGGCGGGCAGTCCCTGGAAGTGGACGCGTTCGCCGGCCATCTTGATCCAGCGGTGCAGCGACTCGCTCTGCGGGAACAGTTCCAGCAGCGCCTTGTCGGTCTTGTGGATGTCGGACGCCTCGCCGGAGAGCGCCGCCCAGCGGAAGGGGCCCTTGCCCTCGCAGAAGAGGGGGCGGATGTAGGCGGGGACGAAGCCGGGGAAGTCGAAGGCCCGGTCGTACCCGGCGAGCTGGGCCTCGCCGCGGATGGAGTTGCCGTAGTCGAAGACCTCGGCGCCGGCGTCCATGAAGCCGACCATGGCCTCGACGTGGCGGGCCATGGACTCGCGGGCGCGCTGGGTGAAGTCGGCCGGCTTCTCGGCGGCGAGGTCGGCCATGTCGTCGAAGTCGACGCCGAGCGGCAGGTAGGCCAGCGGGTCGTGGGCGCTGGTCTGGTCGGTGACGATGTCGATCGGCGCGCTCTCGGCGAGCATCCGGGGCAGCAGCTCGGCCGCGTTGCCGAGGAGGCCGATGGAGAGCGGGCGGCGGGCGTCGCGGGCCTCGACGGCGAGCTGGAGGGCGTGCTCCAGGTTGTCGGCCTTCACGTCGAGGTAGCGGTGCTCGATACGGCGCTCGATGGCGCGCGGGTCGACGTCGATGCAGATGGCGACGCCGTCGTTCATGGTGACGGCGAGCGGCTGGGCGCCGCCCATGCCGCCGAGACCCGCGGTCAGCGTGATCGTCCCGGCGAGGGTGCCGCCGAACCTCTTCGCGGCGACGGCGGCGAAGGTCTCGTAGGTGCCCTGGAGGATGCCCTGGGTGCCGATGTAGATCCAGGACCCTGCGGTCATCTGGCCGTACATGGTGAGCCCCAACTGCTCCAGGCGGCGGAACTCCTCCCAGTTGGCCCAGTCGCCGACCAGGTTGGAGTTGGCGATGAGCACGCGCGGCGCCCACTCGTGGGTCTGCATGACGCCGACCGGCCGCCCGGACTGGACGAGCATCGTCTCGTCCTGCTTGAGCGTCTGCAGGGTGCGGACCATCGCGTCGAACGAGCGCCAGTCGCGGGCCGCCTTGCCGGTGCCGCCGTAGACGACGAGCTTGTCGGGGTGCTCGGCGACCTCGGGGTCCAGGTTGTTCTGGAGCATGCGCAGGGCGGCTTCCTGCTGCCATCCCAGGGTGCTGAGGGCGCTGCCGCGCGGCGCGCGTACGGGGCGGGGTCCTGACATGGCGGTGCCTCCTCGCGATGGTGAAAATCTATTCACATCCTGCTGCTCTGAATAGTCGTAGTCAACAGGTGCGGTTCGCGTCGCGATCGGGAACACGTTCTCCCTACCGAGCAGGAGGCCGATCCCGAGGCCGGACCGGAGGCACCGATGAGCACTCCCGACACACCCGCACCGGCGGAACCGGAGGGCCGCGGAGGCCACGGGGACCGGGCGAAACCCGGTGCGGAGCCGCCGCTCAAGCGCGCGCTGGGCCCCAAGCTGCTGATCCTCTTCGTCATCGGCGACATCCTCGGCACCGGCATCTACGCCACCACCGGAGACGTGGCGGGCAAGGTCGGCGGCGCGCTCTGGCTGCCGTTCGCGATCGGCTTCGCCGTCGCGCTGCTGACGGCGGCCTCGTACGTGGAGCTGGTCGGCAAGTACCCGAAAGCGGCCGGGGCCGCGCTCTACACCCAGAAGGCGTTCAAGGTCCCCTTCCTGACCTTCGTCGTCGCCTTCATGGTCATGTGCTCGGGCCTCTCCTCCGCGAGCGCGGCGGCGCGGGCGTTCAGCGGCGACTACCTGGGCGAGTTCACCGACGCGGTGCCGCCGACGCTGATCGCGATCCTGTTCGTCCTCGCCCTGGCCGCGATCAACCTGCGCGGGGTCGCCGAGTCGGTCAGGGCGAACGTCGTCCTGACCCTGGTCGAGGTCAGCGGGCTCGCGGTGATCCTCGCGATCGGCGCGTACGCCGTGTTCAGCGGCGAGGGCGAACCCTCCCGGCTGACCCAGATCGAGACCGGCGGCACCGGATACGCCCTGCTCACCGGCGTCCTCGGCGCCACCGCACTCGGCTTCTTCGCCTTCGTCGGCTTCGAGGACTCGGTCAACATGGCCGAGGAGACCAAGAACCCCGCCCGCTCCTTCCCCCGCGCCATCTTCATCGGCGTGGGCGTCACCGGCACCATCTACGTCCTGGTCGCCCTGGTCTCCTCGCTCCTGGTCGACTCGCGCACCCTGTCGGGATCCAGCGGCCCGCTGCTGGAGGTGGTGAAGGCCGGGGGCGTCGATTTCCCGCCGAAACTCTTCGCGCTGATCGCCCTGTTCGCCGTCACCAACTCGGCGCTGATCAACATCATGATGGCCTCGCGGCTCTGCTACGGCATGGCCAACGAGCGCATCCTGCCGCCCATGATGGGCAAGGTGCTGGCCGGCCGGCGCACCCCCTGGGTCGGGATCGTCTTCGTCTCCGCCCTGGCGATCGGCCTGGTCTCCACCGGCGAGATCGAGGGGCTCGGCGACACCACCTCGTTCCTGCTGCTCTGCGTCTTCGCCGTGGTCAACGTCGCCGTACTGGTGCTGCGCAAGGACCGGGTGGACCACCGCCACTTCCGTACGCCCACGGTGCTTCCGGTGCTCGGCGCGCTCACCTCGCTGATCCTGGCGAGCCCGCTCGCCGACCGGGGCTCCGACGTGTACGTACGGGCCGGGATCCTGCTGCTGATCGGGATCGGGCTGTGGGCGCTCAACAAGGTGGTGATGACGGCCCGCGAGAAGTCCGGCGCCGACGCGGCTTGACCGGACGTCACCTCGCCTCCCGGCCACCACATTTCAGCCGCTCCTTTACACCCCGGAGGGCATGTACCAAAGGAAAATGCCAGAACCTCCACCTGCCGTGAGCACGTTGCGTAGCCTCTGCGTCACAGCCGTACACCACGTCGGGAGGGGAAAACCGCGTGCCCGGAATCGACGAGTGCCTGCTCGAAGTCATGAGGCTGCCCGGTGCCCGGGGCGCCTCGGTGGTCGACTGGACGAGCGGTCTCGCCCTCGGCACCATCGGGGACTCCCCCAACGGCGACCACGAGGCGACCGCCGCCGAGACGGCGGAGGTCGCCCGCATGACCGCCGAACAGCCCGCCTTCGCCCGCCTCGGCGCGGCAGACGAACGGTCCGCGGAGTCACCGAGCACCCCCGTGGAGGACGTCATCGTCACCACCCATGACGGATACCACATGCTCCGATTCGTGGAGACGGCATTCGACAGCAGCGTCTTCCTCCATCTGTGGCTCGACCGCTCCGCGGGCAACCTCGCGCTCGCCCGGATGCGGCTCGGCGAACTGGCCGAGCGGCTGGTGCTGGCATGAGCGCGATAGCCGCCGACCCCGACGCCCCGGAGACCGACCGGCTCCCGGTCCTCTCCCCGATGCTCCAGCGCCTGGCCGCGGAACGGGCCACCGGCGCCCTGATGCGCGACCGCGGCACGCTCTACCTCGCCGACGGCCAGGTGGTGCACGCCGAGAGCCCCGCCACCCCCGGCATCGACGTCCTGCTCACCACCGGCGGAACCCTGCGGCACGAGGGGTGGTGGGACGCCGTGGCCCAGGCCGGGGCGGGCCGCCGGGTCGGCCGCTATCTCGTGGACAGCGGTCATGTGCCGGGCGGCGCACTGGAGTTGTGCCATCTGGGCGCGCTGTACGACGCCGCGTTCTTCGCGCTCGCCCCGACCGGGACGCCCGCCCGCTTCCGTTACGGGGTGGCGCACTGGATCGGTCCGGTGCGGCCCGTCCCGGTGGCCGCGGTGGAGCGCGAGACGCTGCGCAGACGGGAGTTCCTGGACCGGATCTGGCCCGACCCCGCCTGTGACAGCGCCCCGCTCCTGCGGACGGCGGCGCACCGGGCCGACGCCCCGGTCCCGGCCCGGCAGCGCCGGCTCCTGGAGCTGGCCGACGGGGTCCGGACAGCCTCGGACATCGCGCAGGAGCTGGGCCGTTCGGCGTTCCACATCCTGGTCGACCTGCGGCGTCTCGCGGCGGCCGGACTGGTCGAGGCGGTCCGCGCCCAGCCCCTGCCGGCCGTCGCCGACCCCGGCCGGATCACGCTTCCCGAGGTGACGGCCGACCCCGATATCGCCCTGTTGCGCCGGCTCCGAGACGCATTGGAGGCCCTGTGATACGCGCGCTCAGACAGCGTGCCGGGAGGAGACAGCTGATGGTGCCCGAGGCCGAAGTGCGTGATGTCCTCGACGAGCTCCAGCGGTTACGCGCCCGGGTTCCGATGCTCTCCGGGGCGCTGGCCGCCTCCACCGACGGTCTGGTCCTGGCCCACGACACCCCGGGCGTCGAGGCGGAGGGCGTCGCCGCCCTCACCGCCGCCGCCCTCGGCGTCTCCATCCGGATGACCGACGCCACCGGCCGGGGCGGCTTCCGCGAACTGCTGGTCCGCGGCGGCAACGGCTACATCGCCACCTACGCCGCGGGCTCCTCCGCCGTCCTGACCCTACTCGCCGAGGACCGCATCAACGTCGGCCGGCTCCATCTGGAGGGCCGCCGCGCGGGCGCCCGCATCGGCGAACTCGTCGACGCCGCCCTGGAACGGGTCGAGCGCCCCGCCACGCACACCCCCCGCGCCGTGCCTCCGCGCCCCGCCACCGCCCCCGACCGCGCCCTGCCGCAACGCCCCACGTAACACGCCTCCCGCGCAGCGGCCGCCCGATCCCCCCACCCGTACCGCCACAACCACCGGGACTCAGCCATCACGCAGAAGCCCGAGCACCAGCCCGCACAGAAACCGGCCCAGCGGCCGGCACCGAAACGGACCCGGTCACCGCGACCGGCCAGGGAAAGGAAACGAGCCCCCATGGCGAACACCGAAGCGGCACTGAAGGAAGCGATGAGCTCGATCGAGGGCACCACGGGTGTCGCCCTCGTCGACTACACGAGCGGGATGGCCCTGGGCACGCTCGGCGGCGGGAAGGACTTCAACCTGGAGGTCGCCGCCGCGGGCAACACCGACGTGATCCGCGCCAAGCTCCGCACCATGGAGCACCTGGGGCTCAAGGAGGAGATCGAGGACATCCTCATCACCCTCGGCACCCAGTACCACCTGATCCGGCTGCTCAAGACCCGTGGCGGCAACGGCCTGTTCCTCTACCTGGTGCTGGACGCGAGCCGGGCGAACCTGGCGATGGCCCGCCACCAGCTCAAGAAGATCGAGGCGGAGCTGGAGGTCTGACGCGTCCGGGGCGGCGCGGGGCCCGGGGGCTGTCACTCCACGAACAGGCCGCGCGCCGCCGCCCGTACGTCGAACTCCTCCAACCGCGCCTGGGCGTCGGGGAGTCCGTCGCACATCGCCTCCAGTAGCACCCGGCCGAGCAGCATCGGCGCGCAGACGGTGTCGAAGGAGAGCCCGGAGCCGATCGCCGCCGGGAGCAGCAGATCGCTGTGCTTGGCGACGGGGGCGAAGGCGGAGTCGGCGACCGTCACGACGGTCAGCCCCTGGTCCTGGGCGTACGCGAGCGCGTCCACGCTCTCCTTGGGGTGGCGCGGCAGCGCGAAGCACATCAGGGCGGTGGCGCCGGCCCGGCGGGCGGAGTCGATCCGGTCGGGCAGCATGCTGCCGCCCTCGTCGAGCACCCGTACGTCGGGGTGCACCTTGGCGGCGAAGTAGCCGAAGCCGCGCGCCTGCGAGGAGGCGGCGCGCAGCCCGAGCACCGGCAGCGGCCGGGAGCCGGCGAGCAGCCGCCCGGCCCGCTCGACGGGGGCGGGGTCGGCGAGCACGTCGGAGAGGTGCTGGAGGTTCTCGATCTCGGCGCGGACGGCCTGCTGGTATTCGTTGTACCGCTCCCCCGCGTCCTCCTGCTCCGGGTCGGCGGGCGCGACCTCGCGCAGATGCCGGCGCAGCGCCGGATAGCCGTCGAAGCCGAGGGCGACGGCGAAGCGGGTGACGGAGGGCTGGCTGACCCCGGCCAGTTCGGCCAGCTCGACGCTGGAGAGGAACGGCGCGTCGGCCGCCCGGCGGACCATGCAGTGCGCGATGCGCCGCTGGGTGGGCGTGAGCCGGTGGCCCTCGAAGAGCCGCTGCAACCGTGCGGCGGGGCTGCTCCCGCTCATGGTGTCCCCTTGCTGGATCCGTCGTGCCCGACCGGCGCCGACCATTCTATTCAGCCAGGAAGGTCGCTGTATGTCCATATGCAGGAGCCCTGTAAGGGGGGTTAGCCCCACGGAATTCGGGGGCTAACCCTACTGTCACGGGGGCCTGGAATCCGTAGCGTCATCCGTATGGAAGCCCGTGACCACGAGCTCAAGAAGGAGCTCGCCGCCACCCTCCAGGCCCGCGGCGAGCTGGGCGCGGAGTACGAGTCCGTGCTCATCGAGTCGTTCCTGGAGAAGGTCGAGCAGCGCCTCGACACCACGCTCGACCGCCGGGTCCGCCGTCAGCTCGCCGAGCAGCAGATGACCAGCGCCCGAGGCGCGCGTCCGGCGCAGCCGGAGACCTTCGGGGAGCGGCACGCGCTGGGGATCGTCTCGTTGATCCTGGCCGTCCCGCTGTCCGCGATCGGCGTCGTGAACGCCGGGATCGAGGGGCTGGTGGTGGCCTGGCTCGGCATCGTCGGCGTCAACGCGTTCCAGGCGGCGCGGGGTGGGGGGCTGTTCCGCCGCCGGGACGAACGGACGTCGTCCGACTGGAAGGACTGAGCCCGGCGCACGCAGTGGCGGAGAAGGGCCGAGCCCGAAGGTTATGTCGCGGGGACCGCCGCACCCCCGGTTGCCCGGGGGGCGGGACGACGGCGGTCCCCGCGAGGGACGCGGTCCGGGTCAGGGCCGGATGCCCGCGTCCGGGCGACGGTGGAGGTCCGGGAGCCGCTCCGTAGTCCGGTGTCGCCGTTCTGGGTGCCGACGGGTTTCCCTGCCGACACCCACCAATGTGCCGGAGCCGTGTTAAGCGGGTGCTGCGCGGACGTGACGCGCTCGTACCGTTTTCGCGAAGCCCGGCGACAGGCCTCGGGAGACCCGCGCCGGACTCTCGCAAGGCCCCGCGCCCGGCTTCCCGAGGCCCCGAGCCCGGTCCCGGCCGGGCAGCGGGAACGCCCGGGAACGCCCCGTCAGGCCTTCGCCGTGCCCGCGTCCTTGGCAAGGAACGCCAGCACGTCCTGCCGGCTCACGACGCCCTTCGGCTTGCCCTCGACGAGCACGATCGCCGCGTCGGCCCCGTCCGTGCCGCTGAGCACGGCCATCAGGTCCTCGACCGGTTCGCCGGAGCCGACCTGCGGGAGCGGGGCCGACATGTGCTTCTCCAGCGGGTCGGTCAGCGAGGCGCGCTGGGTGAACAGCGCGTCCAGCAGCTGCCGTTCCACCACGGAGCCGATGACCTCGGCGGCCATCACGTCCGGGTGGCCGGCGCCCGGCTTCACGATCGGCATCTGGGAGACGCCGTACTCGCGCAGCACGTCGATGGCCTCGCCGACCGTCTCCTCCGGGTGCATGTGGACGAGGGAGGGCATCGGGCCCTCCTTGAAGTCCAGGACCGCGCCGACCCGGGCGGAGGTGCCGGTGTCCTCCAGGAAGCCGTAGTCGGCCATCCACTCGTCGTTGAAGATCTTGCTCAGGTAGCCGCGCCCGCTGTCGGGGAGCAGCACCACGACGACGTCCTCGGGGCCGAGCCGCCCCGCGACCTCCAGGGCCCCGACGACCGCCATGCCGCAGGAGCCGCCGACGAGCAGCCCCTCCTCCTTGGCAAGGCGGCGGGTCATCTGGAAGGAGTCCTTGTCGGACACCGCGACGATCTCGTCCGTCACGTTGCGGTCGTAGGCGCTCGGCCAGAAGTCCTCGCCGACGCCCTCGACCAGATACGGCCGCCCGGAGCCGCCGGAGTAGACCGAGCCCTCCGGGTCCGCGCCGATGACCTGGACCGCGCCGTCGCTGATCTCCTTGAGGTAGCGCCCGGTGCCGCTGATGGTGCCGCCGGTGCCGACGCCCGCGACGAAGTGGGTGATCTTCCCCTCCGTCTGCTCCCACAGTTCGGGACCGGTGGTCTCGTAGTGCGAGCGCGGGTTGTTGGGGTTGGAGTACTGGTCGGGCTTCCAGGCGCCCGGCGTCTCGGTGACCAGCCGGTCGGAGACGTTGTAGTACGAGTCCGGGTGCTCAGGGTCGACGGCCGTGGGGCAGACGACGACCTCGGCGCCGTACGCGCGCAGCACGTTGATCTTGTCCGTGGACACCTTGTCCGGGCAGACGAAGATGCACTTGTAGCCCTTCTGCTGGGCGACGATGGCGAGCCCGACGCCGGTGTTGCCGCTGGTCGGCTCGACGATCGTGCCGCCGGGCTTCAGCTCCCCGCTCTGCTCGGCCGCCTCGATCATGCGCAGCGCGATGCGGTCCTTCACCGACCCGCCGGGGTTGAAGTACTCGACCTTGGCCAGGACGGTCGCCTGGATACCTGCCGTGACGTTGCGCAGCCTCACCAGCGGGGTGTTGCCGACAAGACTGATCATCGAATCGTGGAATTGCACCGTGTACTCCGGGATCTCCGAGATGGTCCGGCCCAGAGTATGCGTACGGGACGCACTGTGCGTACGGGAAGGAGTACACCGAGCCCCGAGCGGGGCAAGTAGGTACGTGTACGGCTGTACGGCGAGAAGGAGGTGGACCGGACTGTGTCGAGAGCAAGGGTGGCACGGCGGATCGCGGCGGGCGCGGCCTATGGCGGTGGCAGCATCGGGTTGATCGGTGCGGCGGCCGTGGGCGTGTTCCTGGCGGAGGTCCAGCTCGCGAAGAGGCAGGTCGGCGGGGGTACGGCTCCGGTTCCGCCGAGCGCGGACGGGCGGTACGGAGTGGCGTTCGCCGGGCCGAACGACGCGATGCGGCTCGGGATGCTCGGGGACTCCACGGCCGCCGGGCAGGGGGTGCGGCGGGCCGGGCAGACCCCGGGGGCGCTGCTGGCCTCGGGGCTCGCGGCGGTGGCCGAGCGGCCGGTGGACCTGCGGAACGTGGCCCTGCCCGGGGCCCGGTCGGACGATCTGGAGCGGCAGGTGTCGCTGCTGCTCGCGGATCCGGCGCGGATCCCGGACGTCTGCGTGATCATGATCGGGGCGAACGACGTCACCCACCGGATGCCCGCGACCCAGTCGGTGCGCTGTCTGACGACGGCGGTGCGCAGGCTGCGGACGGCGGGGGCGGAGGTGGTCGTCGGGACCTGCCCGGACCTCGGCACCATCGAGCCGGTCTACCAGCCGCTGCGCTGGCTGGCCCGGCGGGTGAGCCGGCAGCTGGCGGCCGCGCAGACCATCGGCGTGGTCGAGCAGGGCGGGCGCACGGTGTCGCTGGGCGACCTGCTGGGCCCCGAGTTCGCGGCGAACCCGCGCGAGCTGTTCGGCCCGGACAACTACCACCCCTCGGCCGAGGGCTATGCCACGGCGGCCATGGCGGTGCTGCCCACGCTGTGCGCGGTGCTGGGCCTGTGGCCGGAGACCGACCGGCTGGACGGCGCGCGCCGCGAGGACATCCTCCCGGTGGCGAAGGCCGCGTCCCAGGCGGCCCGGGAGGCCGGTACGGAGGTCACGGGCGCGCGGGCTCCCTGGGCCCTCCTCAAGCACCGCAGGCGGCGGCGTCTGCCCGCCTCCACGGAACCCACCCCGCACGCCCACCCGGACGCGGCCCACGGGCACGCGTAACGGGTGGCGCCCGGCAGGAGGCCGCGCTGAGCAAGCGCTTAGAAAAGAGTCCCGCATCACACGGCCTGCCGGGTGACCCCGGCGATACGTCCGGGTAACTTCCAGAGGAGTTCTGCCGTCCACACAGCCTTCCAGCCCCTTGGAGCCGCGTGATGCCCGAAGCCGTGATCGTCTCTGCCGCCCGTTCGCCGATCGGCCGCGCCTTCAAGGGGTCTTTGAAGGACCTGCGGGCGGACGACCTGACCGCCACGATCATCCAGACCGCGCTGGCCAAGGTTCCCGAGCTGGACCCCAAGGACATCGACGACCTGATGCTGGGCTGCGGTCTGCCCGGCGGCGAGCAGGGCAACAACCTGGGCCGCATCATCGCCGTACAGATGGGGATGGACCACCTTCCCGGCTGTACGGTCACCCGCTACTGCTCCTCCTCGCTGCAGACCAGCCGGATGGCACTGCACGCGATCAAGGCGGGCGAGGGCGACGTCTTCATCTCGGCCGGTGTCGAGATGGTGTCCCGCTTCGCCAAGGGCAACTCCGACAGCCTGCCGGACACGCACAACCCGCTGTTCGCCGAGGCGGAGGCCCGCACCGCGGCCCGCGCCGAGGTGTCCGGCGCGAGCTGGCACGACCCGCGCGAGGACGGCCTCGTCCCGGACGCGTACATCTCGATGGGGCAGACGGCGGAGAACCTGGCCCGGACCAAGGGCGTCACCCGCCAGGACATGGACGAGTTCGGCGTACGGTCGCAGAACCTCGCCGAGCAGGCCCTGAAGAACGGCTTCTGGGAGCGGGAGATCACCCCGGTCACCACCCCCGACGGCACGGTCGTCTCCAAGGACGACGGCCCGCGCGCGGGCGTCACGCTGGAGGGCGTGCAGGGCCTGAAGCCGGTGTTCCGCCCCGACGGCCTGGTCACCGCGGGCAACTGCTGCCCGCTCAACGACGGCGCGGCCGCCCTGGTGATCATGTCCGACACCAAGGCGCGCGAGCTGGGCCTGACCCCGCTGGCCCGGATCGTCTCCACCGGCGTCTGTGGCCTCTCCCCCGAGATCATGGGCTACGGCCCGGTCGAGGCCAGCAAGCAGGCGCTGAAGCGGGCCGGCCTGACCATCGACGACATCGACCTCGCCGAGATCAACGAGGCGTTCGCCGCCCAGGTCATCCCCTCCTACCGGGACCTCGGCCTGCCGCTCGACAAGGTCAACGTCAACGGCGGCGCGATCGCGGTCGGCCACCCCTTCGGCATGACCGGCGCCCGCATCACCGGCACGCTGATCAACAGCCTCCAGTTCCACGACAAGCAGTTCGGCCTGGAGACCATGTGCGTGGGCGGCGGCCAGGGCATGGCGATGGTGATCGAGCGCCTGAGCTGAGCCCGCTCGCGTCCCGCGCGGCGGGGGTCTCGAACCCCGTCGAGCCCCGACCGTGACCGAATCTCCCCCAGGATGTGATCTGCGTCCCGGGGGAGAGTCGTTTTCGCAGGTCACCGCCGATATGGGGCTAAACATCGGACCGAAAGACCTGTCCATTTCGTGACGTAATGCACTGACAGCACGTACCGGTACAGGCCAAGCTGATGTAGGAAGTCGGGGGTATCGATAGAAACCGGGAGTATGTCAGTGAGCGCCATGTCATTTGCCCTGTTGCTGACCACCGCCGCTGCCACGGCTGTCGGCGCCGCCGCACTGCACGCCGCTCACGGGCTGCGCAAGCAGGTCGTGGCGCTGCGCACGGAGCTGGCCGCCGGCCACGCCCTCAGCGCCTCGGTGCCACCACAGAGCCGCAGTACGGCCACCCCAGCCGAGGAGATACGCGCGGCCGTCGCCGACGCGCTCGCCGAGGAGCGGGAGCGCGAGCTGGCCGAGGCGCGCGCGTTCTGGGCGGCCCAGGAGGCCCGCGACGCCGCCGACGCCCCGTCCCTGCTGGGCGGTCTGGCCGGCCTGGGCGACGACGCCCCGTACTACCTGCCCCGGCAGGCCGACTTCGCCGGTCTGGAGTCGATGGACCTGGAGGCGGCCGAGGCGATGGAGGAGCTCGCGGAGCTGAGCGAGCGGACCCTCGCGGAGCACGAGATCGGCGAGCTGACCGACCTTCCGGCGGAGATCGCGGCCGACCTTCCGGAGATCGCGGAGTTCCCCGAGGACTCCCCCGAGCTGGCCGCCGCCCGCCGCCGCCACCCCTCGCACCCGGACTTCGTCCCCGTACAGACCCCCGTGGTCACCGACCACGAGCGCACCGTGAACCGGCTGGAGGAGCTGGCCGACACCGCGACCGAGCTGACCGACGTCCGGCCCGGCCCGCTGGGCACGCTCGATGTGTACGTCTTCGCCGACGGCACCACGCTCTGCATGACCCCCGGCCACCGCGAGACCGCCGAGCGGCTCGCCGGCGCCCTGCGGGCGGGCCGGCAGGCGGTGCTGCTGGGCGGCTCCGGCGTCTCGGGCGCCTACGCGCTGACCTTCTCCTGCGGCGAGGACAACGTCTACATCCTCGCCGACCGCGTCATCGCCTCGTTCTGACCGACGGGCGCGGGCCGCTCGTACGCGCACCCGCGCCACTCACGCGAAAGCCCGCGCCACCGCTTCGTCGACATACCGCACGGCCTCGTCCAGCTCCTGGGACGGGGCCGTTTCCAGTGCCACGGCCAGGTCCCGCCCGGCGACGGCGAGCTGGTCGCCCACGGCGAACATCCCGGCGTCGGGGAGCTCACGCGGCTCGGCGTCCGGGTTCTCCAGGCGCTGCGCCCGTACGGCGAGCTCCCGGGCGGCGGCCAGCGCCCCGGCGGCCGCACCGCGCTGGAGGCGGCTCTGCGGGGCCGAGCGCAGCCGGTCGGCGAAACGGTCCACGGCAAGGATCAGGGGCGTCGTATCGAGCACCCGGCCGACCCTACGCGCCCCTCGCGCACGGTCGCACCGGAGGGCGGAACGCGGAACGGCCCGCAGGCGCGGTGCCTGCGGGCCGTCCCGTACTGCGTGTGGGATCGGTCAGTCGCCTACTACGCGTGCGATCGGTCAGTCGTCGCCGCTGAGGATCGCGACCAGGCGCAGCATCTCGAAGTAGATCCACACCAGGGTCACGGTGAGACCGAACGCGGCCAGCCACTCCTCCTCGCGGGGAGCGCCGTACGCGATGCCGTCCTCGACCTGCTTGAAGTTCAGGGCGAGGATGGCCGCGCCGATGACGATGGCCACGATGCCGAAGACGACGCCGAGCGCGCCGCTGCGGAAGCCGAGGCCGTCACCGCCGCCGAACACGGCGAACAGGAGGTTGACCATCATCAGCAGCGTGAAGCCGATGAGGGCCGCCATCACGAAGCCGTAGAAGCGGCGCGTGACCCGGATGAGGCCGGTGCGGTAGGCGATCAGCACACCGGCGAAGACCGCCATGGTGCCGAGCACCGCCTGCATCGCGGCGCCGGGGGCGATGTACGTGCCGACGATGTTGCTGACGATGCCGAGGAAGACACCCTCGAACGCCGCGTAGGTCAGGATCAGCGCGGGCGAGGGCCGGCGCTTGAACGAGTTGACCAGCGACAGCACCAGGCCGATGAGCGCGGCGCCGATGGCCACGCCGTAGGCGGCGCCCAGGTTCGCCTGGTCGACCGGCATGGCCCACCACGCGGCCGCTGCGGCCACGATCACGGTGCCGAGCGTCATCGCCGTACGCGTCACGACGCCGTCGATGGTCATCACGTCGGAACGGGCGGGCGCCTGCGGGGCACCGTGCAGGTCCGTCTGCGCGTACGGGTTGGTGGCGTACGGGTTGGCGGCGGTGCCCTGCGCGTACGGGTTGCCCGTCGCGGTGGCCCCGGCCTGCGGCGCCGCGTTGAAGCCCGCGTGGCCGTTGTCGCGGCTGAAGCCCCGTCGCGAGAAGACCGGGTTGCTGCTCCTCATTTCACTCCTCCATGGCCACACTGCGTGGCCTTGCCACAAGAGTAATGGGTAGGCAAAAGAATCACCCTAGTGCCAGGGGAGGATCTTTCCGGCAGCCCGTGTGTTCCCACGGTGTTCCCGCGGCGAAGCGCGAGGACCTGGATGCGGACCGTTACGCCAGGTCACGCACGGTGCGGCGCGTGGTGCCCGGAGCCGGACTCGAACCGGCACGCCCCCGAGGGGCAGCGAGGTTTAAGCTCGCCGTGTCTACGTTCCACCATCCGGGCGTGCCGCGCGGCTCCGCGTCTGGCTACCGACCCTATCCGGGGACGTCCCTCGATCAGCGGAACAGTGGCGCGATGTTGTCTTATTTTATTGACCGCTTGAGGGACCGTCAGCACATCCGGCCGGGCTGACCACACGCCCACGGCCGATCATGGCAGGTGGGCGCACCGCGCGGGAATGACGGAAAGTCGCCGCACTCGTCCGGCCCAACGCGCCAGGTCCGCGCCAGGCCTCGCCAGGGCGTCCGCCACCCTCGGCTCCGGCGCCACTCCGACCTCGGGTCCGGCACCGCCCGGGGACGGCCCGGCCGCCGTCCCGACCGCCCCCCGCCCACGCCCCCAGTCGCTCACGCTGGGTGACCGCGAAGGGGTGGCCACGACTCCGGTCAGGGTCGGTGTCATACCCGAGGAGGACGGATCCACGCCCTCGATGCGACTCAAGAGGGCCCCGGGAACGGGCATCGGGAGGGACGACCCGGCGGGATCGGGACGTAAGGATGGAGTAAGTCCCCGAGGCATGGCGTCAACGCCCGTACCGGCACGGCCCATGCATCCGCATCACCCGAACCAGGAGCGTCCCAGTGACCACCACCCCCACCGTTCACCGCGCCACCGCGGTGGCTGCCCGCGCCACGGAGCTGTCGAAGGTCTACGGCGAGGGCGAGACGCAGGTCGTCGCCCTGGACCGGGTGACCGTGGACTTCCCGCAGGGCGAGTTCACCGCGATCATGGGCCCCTCGGGCTCCGGCAAGTCGACGCTGATGCACTGCGTCGCCGGGCTCGACAGCTTCAGCAGCGGCTCGGTGCGCATCGGCGAGACCGAGCTGTCCACCCTGAAGGACAAGCAGCTCACGCAGTTGCGCCGGGACAAGATCGGCTTCATCTTCCAGGCGTTCAACCTGCTGCCCACGCTCACCGCGCTGGAGAACATCACCCTGCCGATGGACATCGCGGGCCGTAAGCCGGACGCCGCGTGGCTCCAGAAGGTGATCGACATGGTGGGGCTCTCGGAGCGGCTGAAGCACCGCCCGACGGAGCTCTCCGGCGGTCAGCAGCAGCGCGTCGCCGTGGCCCGCGCCCTGGCCTCGCAGCCCGAGATCATCTTCGGTGACGAGCCGACCGGAAACCTGGACTCCCGCTCCGGCGCCGAGGTGCTGGGCTTCCTGCGCAACTCGGTGCGCGAGCTGGGCCAGACCGTGGTGATGGTCACGCACGACCCGGTGGCCGCCTCCTACGCGGACCGGGTCATCTTCCTCGCGGACGGCGCGGTCGTCGACCAGATGATGCACCCGACCGCCGACGGGGTCCTCGACCGGATGAAGGCGTTCGACGCGAAGGGCCGCACCAGCTGACGCCCGCGGCCGGTCGTCCCGACCGCCCGCCGCACGGCTGACGCGTACGGCCGCCGCACCCCGGCCTCCGTACCCGCGCGCCCCCGCCCTCCCCTTCCGGAACCCATCCCAGGACACAGACATGTTCCGTACCGCCCTGCGCAATGTGCTCGCGCACAAGGCCAGGCTGCTGATGACCGTGCTCGCCGTCATGCTCGGCGTAGCGTTCGTCTCCGGCACCCTGGTCTTCACCGACACCCTCGGCAACGCCTTCAGCAAGCAGTCCGCCAAGAGCTACGACAACGTCGCCGTCTCCGTGGAGACGCACGCCGACGGGCGCGACGAGAAGACCTCCGGCATCGACGAGGCCACCCTGGAGAAGATCCGGGACCTGGACGGCGTGGCCTCCGCCACCGGGCGGGTCTCCGGCTTCGCCGGGGTCGCCGACCCGGACGGCAAGCTGATCGGCAACGGCTGGTCCAACACCGGTGCGAACTTCGCCCCCGGCAAGGACGGCAAGGACACCCAGTACGTCTTCACCGACGGCTCGGGCCCGGCGAAGAACGGCTCGGTCGCGCTCGACAAGGACACCGCGAGCAAGGGCGAGTACAAGGTCGGCGACCCGGTGCGGGTCGCGACCAACGGCCCGGTGAAGGAGTACACCCTCTCGGGGATCTTCACCACCGAGGACGGGGCGGTCAACGCGGGCGGCAGCCTCGTGCTGTTCGACACCGCGACCGCCCAGCAGCTCTACCTGAAGCCCGGCGTCTTCCAGAACGCCACGGTCTCCACGGCGGGCGGCGTCTCCGACCAGAAGCTGCTGGACGAGATCACCCCGCTGCTGCCCGAGGAGGCGACCGCGCAGACCGGCAAGGCGCTGGCGGAGCAGCAGGCGAAGGACATCGAGTCCGGGCTGACCAGCCTCAACACCATGCTGCTGGCCTTCGCGGGCATCGCGCTGTTCGTCGGCATCTTCCTCATCGCCAACACCTTCACCATGCTGATCGCCCAGCGGACCCGTGAGCTGGCCCTGATGCGGGCCATCGGCGCCACCCGCCGCCAGGTGAAGCGCTCGGTGCTGCTGGAGGCCGCCGTCGTCGGCATCCTCGCCTCCGTCGTCGGCTTCCTCCTCGGTCTCGGCCTCGCCACCGGCCTGCGCTCCGCGATGGGCGTCATGGGCGGCAAGATCCCGGCCGGTCCGCTGGTCGTTTCGCCCACCGCCGTCGTCTCCGCCTTCGCGGTCGGCGTCCTGATCACCGTCCTGGCCGCCTGGCTGCCCGCCCGCCGGGCCGCGAAGATCGCCCCGGTGGCCGCGATGAGCAGCGTGCACGCCACCGCCTCCACCAAGTCCCTCGTCGTACGGAACTCCATCGGCGGCGTGATCACCCTGCTCGGCTTCGCGGGCATCGTGGGCGGCGCGGCGGCCGGCGGCACGTCCGGCCGGCAGCTGGTCGCGGCGGGCGCGTTCTTCGCGCTGATCGGCATCATCATCCTGATCCCGCTGCTCTCCCGCCCGGTCATCGCGCTGGTCCGGCCGCTGCTGAAGAAGCTGTTCGGCGTCTCCGGGAAGCTGGCCTCGCAGAACGCGGTCCGCAACCCCCGGCGTACCGGAGCCACCGCCTCCGCGCTCGCCATCGGGCTGACCCTGGTCACCGGCATCTCGGTGCTCGGCGTCACGCTCGGCCAGGCCATCGACAAGATGACCACGGACAACATCAAGGCCGACTACATGGTCACGATGGCCAGCGGCGACTCGCTCGACCAGTCCGCGCTCGACGCCCTGACCAAGGCCGACGGCGTCTCCGCGCTCTCCCCGCAGCAGGCCGCCTGGTTCGAGGTCGACGGCGAGTACCACTCGGCCTCCGGCGTCACCCCGGGCGATGTGGAGAAGGTCTTCTCGCTGACGACCGAGTCCGGCTCGCTGGCCTCGCTCAAGGACGGCCAGGTCGCGGTCGGCTCCAAGACCGCGAAGTCGAACGGCTGGAAGACCGGCGACACCCTGCCGGTGAAGTTCGACGACGAGAAGAAGGGCGAGCTGACGATCGGGGCGACCTACAAGGAGAACGAGTTCCTTTCGCCCTTCGTCATCCCGAAGGAGCTGGCGGACCAGCACAGCGCCGCCTCGCGCCCCGAGATCCGGGAGATCTGGATCAAGGCGGACGGCGGCGCCTCCCAGGCCAACGAGCAGTCCATCGTGAACGCGCTCGGCGACAACCCGGCGATGAGCGTCATGGACCGGCAGGACATCCGTGACATGTTCGGCGGCTTCATCAACACCGCCCTGAACATCATGTACGGGCTGCTCGCCATGGCCCTGCTGATCGCGGTCCTCGGCGTCGTCAACACCCTCGCGATGTCGGTGTTCGAGCGGCAGCAGGAGATCGGCATGCTTCGCGCGATCGGTCTCGACCGGGGCCGCGTCAAGCGGATGATCCGTCTGGAGGCCGTCGTCATCTCGGTCTTCGGCGCGGTGATCGGGGTCGGCCTCGGGGTCTTCCTCGGCTGGGCGATCGGCCGGACCCTGTCCGCCGACATCCCCGGCTACGCCCTGGTCATCCCGTGGGACCGGCTCGGCGTCTTCCTGCTCCTGGCCGGCCTGGTGGGCGTCCTCGCCTCGCTGTGGCCCGCTCGCAGCGCCGCGAAGCTCAACATGCTGACGGCGATCAAGACGGAGTAGCGACAGGTCCCGGGAGCGGGACGCAGGGGACGACGAGGGGCCGGTGCACCGCTGGGGAGCGGAGCGCCGGCCCCTCGCCCTGTGCCGTACGGGAACGGGAACGGGCACGCGTACGGGTCAGGCGTCCCTGTCCTCGGCGGTCTCCGTCCACTCGCGGGCGCGCAGGGGCATCCGGGAGCCGCCGCCGTCCAGCGGGCGCACCGCGAGGATCTGGTTGACGCCGATCTTGTTGCGCTCGAAGGAGAGCGCCGAGGCCGCCATGTACAGCCGCCAGATCCGGGCCCGGCCCGGGGAGGTGGCGCGTACGGCCTGCTTCCAGTGCCGCTCCAGGTTGGCCACCCACTGGCGCAGGGTCAGCGCGTAGTGCTCGCGCAGCGCCTCGACGTCCCGGGCCTCGAAGCCGGCCTCCTCCAGGGTGGCCAGGGTGCGGCCGACCGGGGCCAGTTCGCCGTCGGGGAAGACGTAGGCGTCGATGAACGCGTCGATGCGGTAGGCGTCCTCGTCCTGCTCGGGGCGGCGGGCGATCTGGTGGTTCAGGAGGCGGCCGCCGGGCTTCAGGAGGGCGTAGAGGTCCTCGGCGTACTCGCGGTAGCGGACGGAGCCGACGTGTTCGGCCATGCCGATGGAGGAGATCGCGTCGTACGGGCCGTCGTGGACGTCCCGGTAGTCCTGGACGCGGATCTCGATCCGGTCGGTCAGGCCCTCCTCGGCGATGCGCTTGCGGGCGTGGGCGGCCTGTTCCCGGGAGAGGGTGATGCCGGTGACCCGGGCCCCGTAGTGGCGGGCGGCGTGGATGGCCATGGAGCCCCAGCCGCAGCCGACGTCCAGGAGCCGGTCGCCCTCCTTCAGGGCGAGCTTGCGGCAGACCAGGTCGAGCTTGTCGCGCTGGGCGTCCTCCAGGGTGGAGCCGCCCTGCCAGTAGGCGCAGGAGTAGACCATGGAGGGGCCGAGGACCAGGGCGTAGAAGTCGTTGCCGACGTCGTAGTGGTGGCTGATGGCCTCCTTGTCGCGGCGTCTGGTGTGCAGGGGGCCGGTGCGGCGGCGCACCTCCTCGGCGGGCGGGGCGGGCGGCGGCCAGGGGCCGGCGAGGCCGAGGAGGCCGCGGGCGAAGGCGCGGACCTTGGGGTCGCGGACCGGGTGGACGGTGTCCTTGGCGTCGGCGCCGCGGTCCCAGAGCAGTCCGGCGATCCGGCCGAGCGCCTCGTACAGATCGCCGTCGACGTCGATCTCCCCGGCCACCCACGCGCGGGCCAGGCCCAGTTCGCCCGGCTTCCACAGGAGGCGGCGCAGGGCGCGGCGGTGGCGGATCACCAGGACCGGGGCGCCGGGCGGCCCCGATTCGCTGCCGTCCCAGGCCCGGATCCGGACCGGCAGGGGTTCCGAGAGCAACTCCTCGGCGAGAGCGGTCAGCCGCGACGCGGCGTCTGCCATGGCGCACACCTCCGTGGTGTTTCCCCGACAAGCACAACAAGCACAGCAAGCACGACAAGCACAGCCGTCGCAGCGAGCACGACAAGCACAGCGAGCAAGACGGACAGACATGCTCGTAGCCCCGCCGCGACACCCCGGTGCCGTCGCGAGGTACACCTGCGTCAACTCTCCTCGCACACTCCGTCATCCCGCTACCTGGCAACGAAACGGCAAAGTGTGTGCATGCACCACCCACATCGGCGGGGCCGAGTCACCGCCGCTCACCGGCCCCCGGCCCGGCCCCACGCCCGAATACGCCGAAGGGGCCGTCCGCACCACGGATGGCGGACGGCCCCATCGGGCGTCGTACGGTGCGC
>NZ_JBHXJG010000109.1:0-23424 GCF_042723425.1 Streptomyces sp. NPDC058375
CCCGTAGATCTTTCAGACTTCGAGAGAGACATACAGACTCATGGCGAACTACACCGCCGCTGACGTCAAGAAGCTCCGCGAGCTCACCGGCGCCGGCATGATGGACTGCAAGAAGGCGCTCGACGAGGCCGACGGCAACGTCGACAAGGCCGTCGAGGCGCTCCGTATCAAGGGCCAGAAGGGCGTCGCCAAGCGCGAGGGCCGTTCCGCCGAGAACGGTGCCGTCGTCTCCCTCATCTCCGAGGACAAGACGTCCGGCGTTCTGCTCGAGCTGAAGTGCGAGACGGACTTCGTCGCCAAGGGTGACAAGTTCCAGACCGTCGCCAACACGCTCGCCGCGCACGTCGCCGCGACCTCCCCGGCCGACATCGACGCGCTGCTCGCCTCCGAGATCGAGGCCGGCAAGACCGTCCAGGCGTACGTCGACGAGGCCAACGCCAACCTCGGCGAGAAGATCGTCCTGGACCGCTTCGCGCAGTTCACCGGCGAGTACGTCTCCGTGTACATGCACCGCACCATGCCCGACCTGCCCCCGCAAATCGGTGTTCTGGTCGAGCTGGACAAGGCCGACGCCGAGCTGGCCAAGGGCATCGCGCAGCACATCGCCGCCTTCGCCCCGAAGTACCTCTCCCGCGAGGACGTCCCGGCCGAGGTCGTCGAGGCCGAGCGCCGCGTCGCCGAGGAGACCACGCGCGCCGAGGGCAAGCCCGAGGCCGCCCTCCCGAAGATCGTCGAAGGTCGCGTCAACGGCTTCTTCAAGGAGGCCACGCTTCTCGGCCAGCCGTACGCGCTGGACGCCAAGAAGTCCGTCCAGAAGGTCCTGGACGAGGCCGGTGTCACCCTGAAGCGCTTCTCGCGCATCAAGGTCGGCATCTGAGTCCGTCCGGGCGAACAGCGCCGGACCCGATAGGGTCTGGTGCAGTCGACGGCCGCACTCACGCCGGACGACCGCAGATCTGACGAGGAGGCCATTGCCGCTGTAGGGACACCAGACCCACCGGCAATGGCCTTCTTCGTATGTGCACGAGGAGAATTTCCATGGACAAGGGCGCGGACGCCATTCAGGCCGACGACAAGCGCGACGACGACAAGGGTTCCGGGCGCTTCATGCTGAAGCTCTCCGGTGAGGCATTCGCCGGCGGCGGCGGTCTCGGCGTCGACCCCGACGTCGTGCACACCATCGCCCGCGAGATCGCCGCCGTCGTACGCGACGGCGCCCAGATCGCGGTGGTCATCGGGGGAGGCAACTTCTTCCGCGGGGCCGAGCTCCAGCAGCGCGGCATGGACCGGGCCCGGTCCGACTACATGGGCATGCTCGGCACCGTCATGAACTGCCTGGCGCTCCAGGACTTCCTGGAGAAGGAGGGCATCGACTCGCGCGTCCAGACCGCCATCACCATGGGCCAGGTCGCCGAGCCGTACATCCCGCTTCGAGCCGTACGGCACCTGGAGAAGGGGCGCGTGGTCATCTTCGGCGCCGGTATGGGCATGCCGTACTTCTCCACCGACACCACCGCCGCCCAGCGCGCCCTGGAGATCGACGCCGAGGCGCTGCTCATGGGGAAGAACGGCGTGGACGGGGTCTACGACTCCGACCCGAAGGCCAACCCCGACGCGGTGAAGTTCGACGCACTGGAGTACGGCGAGGTGATCGCCCGCAATCTGAAGATCGCGGACGCCACCGCCATCACGCTCTGCCGTGACAACCAGCTCCCGATCCTCGTCTTCGAGCTGACCGTCGAGGGCAATATCGCTCGCGCGGTCAAGGGTGAGAAGATCGGCACGCTCGTGAGCGACGAGAGCACCCGGGCCTGACGGCCCCCCAGGATGGACAACGGCCTGCCGGTCGGACACCGTGCAGGTGAGGACGCGACGCAGGACCCGCAGGGCGCGGCGATGACGACGCCGGGCCCACCCAAGACACGCAGGAGCACGTGGTGATCGAAGAAATCCTCCTCGAGGCCGAGGAGAAGATGGAGAAGGCCGTTGTCGTCGCGAAAGAGGACTTCGCCGCGATCCGTACCGGCCGCGCGCACCCGGCGATGTTCAACAAGATCGTCGCCGACTACTACGGCGCGCTGACCCCGATCAACCAGCTGGCCTCGTTCTCGGTGCCCGAGGCGCGGATGGCCGTCGTGACGCCGTTCGACAAGACCGCGCTGCGCAACATCGAGCAGGCGATCCGCGACTCCGACCTCGGCGTCAACCCGAGCAACGACGGCAACATCATCCGGGTAACGTTCCCCGAGCTCACCCAGGACCGCCGCAAGGAGTACATCAAGGTTGCCAAGACCAAGGCAGAGGACTCCAAGATCTCGATCCGCTCCATCCGCCGCAAGGCCAAGGAGACCCTCGACAAGCTCGTCAAGGACAAGGAGTCCGGCGAGGACGAGGTGCGCCGCGCCGAGAAGGAGCTCGACGACACCACCGCGAAGTACGTCGCGCAGGTGGACGAGCTGCTCAAGCACAAGGAAGCCGAGCTGCTCGAAGTCTGATGAACGACTCTTCCTGGGGTGCCCCGCAAGGAGCCGGTTACTGGGGCACGCCCGAGATGAGGGCTGCCCCGGCGGGTCCTGCCCACGATGTGCATGGTGCCCAGCAGACTCGGCCCATGCCCATCGTGCCGGACACTCCCGACGCAGGTAGAGACGCAGGTAGAGAAACAGAGAGCCGCGACGACCGGGACAGGGATGCCGCTCACGTCAGCGGCCCCCTGTTCCGTGACGAGATGCCGCAGGAGCCCATGTCCACCCCGCTGCCGCCCCCGCCGCAGAAGAAGCGCGCGGGGCGTGATCTGCGCGCCGCCATAGGGGTCGGCGTGGGTCTCGGCGCCGTCATCGTCGCCTCGCTGTTCATCGTGAAGGCCGTCTTCATCGGCGTCATAGTGGTCGCCGTCGTCGTCGGCCTCTGGGAGCTCACCTCCCGCCTCCAGGAACGCAAGGGCATCAAGGCGCCCCTGATCCCGCTGGCCGTCGGCGGAGCCGCGATGGTCGTCGCCGGGTACGCCCGGGGCCCCGAGGGCGCCTGGATCGCCATGGCCCTCACCGCCCTCGCGGTGCTGGTCTGGCGGATGACCGAGCCCCCGGAGGGGTATCTCAAGGACGTCACGGCCGGGGTCTTCGCGGCGTTCTACGTCCCCTTCCTGGCCACCTTCGTCGCCCTGCTGCTGACGGCGGACGACGGGTCGTGGCGGGTCCTGACCTTCCTCGTCCTCACGGTGGTCAGCGACACCGGGGCGTACGCGGTCGGCTGGCGCTTCGGCAAGCACAAGCTCGCCCCGCGCATCAGCCCCGGCAAGACCCGCGAGGGCCTGCTCGGCGCGGTCGCCTTCGCGATGGTCGCCGGCGCGCTCTGCATGGAGTTCCTGATCGACGGCGGCGCCTGGTGGCAGGGCCTGCTGCTCGGCCTCGCGGTCGCGGCCAGCGCCACCCTGGGCGACCTGGGCGAGTCCATGATCAAGCGGGACCTCGGGATCAAGGACATGGGCACCCTGCTCCCCGGCCACGGCGGCATCATGGACCGGCTGGACTCGCTCCTGCCGACCGCACCGGTGGTGTGGCTGCTGCTGGTGCTGTTCGTCGGTTCCGGCTGAGCCCCCGGCACCCACCCCACCTGCACGTTCTGCGAGCGAGGGTCCGTCGTCCACAGGGCGGCGGGCCCTCACCCGTCTGTCTGCCACACTGGATGAACCATGCCTAAGCCCGGAGAACTCACTTTCGTCGCGCCCCGCGGAGCCAAGAAGCCCCCGCGGCACCTCGCCGACCTCACGCCCGCCGAGCGCAAGGAAGCGGTCGCCGCGACCGGTGAGAAGCCGTTCCGCGCCCAGCAGCTCTCGCAGCACTACTTCGCGCGGTACGCGCACGACCCGGCCGAGTGGACCAACATCCCGGCGGCGTCGCGGGAGAAGCTCGCCGAGGCGCTGTTCCCCGAGCTGATGTCCGTGATCCGGCACATCAGCTGCGACGACGACACCACCCGTAAGACCCTGTGGAAGCTGCACGACGGGACGCTCGTCGAGTCCGTCCTGATGCGCTATCCGGAGCGCGTCACGATGTGCATCTCCTCGCAGGCCGGCTGCGGGATGAACTGCCCGTTCTGCGCCACCGGGCAGGCCGGCCTCGACCGCAACCTGTCGACCGCCGAGATCGTGCACCAGATCGTCGACGGCATGCGTGCCCTGCGCGACGGCGAGGTGCCCGGCGGGCCCGCGCGGCTGTCCAACATCGTCTTCATGGGCATGGGCGAGCCGCTCGCCAACTACAACCGCGTGGTCGGCGCGATCCGCCGCCTCACCGACCCGGAGCCGGACGGACTCGGGCTCTCGCAGCGCGGGATCACCGTCTCCACCGTGGGCCTCGTCCCGGCCATGCTGCGCTTCGCCGACGAGGGCTTCAAGTGCCGCCTCGCCGTCTCGCTGCACGCCCCGGACGACGAGCTGCGCGACACCCTCGTCCCCGTCAACACCCGGTGGAACGTCCGCGAGGTGCTGGACGCCGCCTGGGAGTACGCGGAGAAGTCCGGCCGCCGGATCTCCATCGAGTACGCCCTGATCCGGGACATCAACGACCAGGCCTGGCGCGGTGACCTGCTCGGCCGGCTGCTCAAGGGCAAGCGGGTGCACGTCAACCTGATCCCGCTGAACCCCACGCCCGGCTCCAAGTGGACCGCCTCGCGGCCCGAGGACGAGAAGGCGTTCGTCGAGGCCATCGCGGCCCACGGCGTGCCCGTCACGGTCCGGGACACCCGTGGCCAGGAGATCGACGGGGCCTGCGGGCAGCTGGCGGCCTCCGAGCGCTAGGAGGTTCCCGGGCCTCCGAGCGTCGGCCTCCCCCGGGCGGCCGGAAACCGCCGGTGTAGCCTGGGCCGAAATCAACTTCATATTCCGACAGGGGAGCGCCACAGCGCTGAGAGTGCGGCACCAAGGACAGGTTGGCCGCAGACCCTCTGAACCTCGCCCGGGTCATTCCGGGTAGGAAGTTCGGACCTTACTCAAGCTGTTGCGCCCTGCCCGCTTCCGGTTCGCCGGACAGCGGGCGGGGCCGCGTCTCTTCCTGGTCACCTCCAGGAGGAATCACATGAACACCACCACGAAGTACGCGGCGACCGCGCTCGCCGCGGTGCTCGGCGTCACCGTGCTCGTCGGCTGCGGCAGCGACGACGGCTCGGCGGGCTCCGGCGCGTCCAAGGGCAGCGGGTCCAAGACCGTGACCCTGGTCAGCCACGACTCGTTCAACGTCTCGGACGAGGTGCTGAAGGCGTTCACGAAGGAGACCGGCTACAAGGTCAAGACCCTCAAGAGCGGCGACGCCGGGGCCGCGCTCAACCAGGAGATCCTGACCAAGGGCTCCCCGCGCGGCGACGTCTTCTTCGGTGTCGACAACACCCTGCTCTCCCGCGCCCTCGACATCGGCCTGTTCACCGCGTACGAGGCCAAGGGCCTGGACCGCGTCGCGCCGGACACGCAGACGGACGAGAAGCACCGCGTCACGCCCGTCGACACCGGCGACATCTGCGTCAACTACGACAAGAAGTTCTTCGCCGACAAGAAGCTCGCCCCGCCGAAGACCTTCGCGGACCTGCTGAAGCCCGCGTACAAGAACCTCCTCGTCACGGAGAACGCGGGCAGTTCCTCGCCCGGTCTCGGCTTCCTCCTCGGGACCATCGCCGCCGAGGGCGAGGACGGCTACGAGGCGTACTGGAAGAAGCTCAAGGCCAACGGCGTCAAGGTCGTCGACGGCTGGGAGCAGGCGTACAACGAGGAGTTCTCCGGCTCCGCCGGCGGCAAGAAGACCGGCGCCGACCGGCCGCTCGTAGTCTCCTACGCCTCCAGCCCGCCCGTCGAGGTGCTCTACGCCGACCCGCAGCCGAAGGAGGCCCCCACCGGGGTCGCCACCGGCACCTGCTTCCGGCAGACCGAGTACGCCGGGCTGCTGACCGGGGCGAAGAACGAGGCGGGCGGCAAGGCGCTGCTGGACTTCATGATCAGCAAGACCTTCCAGGAGGACATGCCGCTCAACATGTTCGTGAACCCGGTCGTGAAGGACGCGAAGCTGCCGGAGCTGTTCACGAAGCACGGCGAGAGCGTCGAGACGCCTTCCACCGTCGCGCCCGAGAAGATCGCCGCCAACCGTGAGCAGTGGATCCAGTCGTGGCAGTCGCTGGTCCTGAAGTAGGCATCGAGGAGAAGGCCGCCCGGCCCGCCGGCAGTGGGCCCGGGCGGCGGTCCGGGCGGCGCGGGGCCGCGGTGCGGCTCGGCCTGATGGCCGTGCCCGTCGCCTTCTTCGCGCTGTTCTTCGCCTATCCCGTGACCGCGATCGTCGGCCGCGGCCTCAAGGCGGGCGGCGACTGGCAGTTCGGGCGGATCGGTGACGTACTGGCCCGCCCGGACATCCTCGACGTCCTCTGGTTCACCACCTGGCAGGCCCTAGCCTCGACCGCGCTCACCCTGCTGATCGCCCTGCCCGGGGCGTATGTATTCGCCCGCTTCGACTTCCCCGGCAAGCAGGTGCTGCGGGCGGTCGTCACCGTGCCGTTCGTGCTGCCCACCGTCGTCGTCGGCACCGCGTTCCTGGCGCTGCTCGGGCGCGGCGGGCTTCTCGACGAGCTGTGGGGCGTCCGGCTCGACACCACGGTGTGGGCGATCCTGCTGGCCCATGTCTTCTTCAACTACGCCGTGGTCGTACGGACGGTGGGCGGGCTCTGGTCCCAGCTCGACCCGCGCCAGGAGGAGGCCGCCCGGGTGCTCGGGGCCGGGCGGTTCGCGGCCTTCCGCCGGGTGACGCTGCCCGCGCTCGCCCCGGCCGTCGCCGCCGCCGCGCTGATGGTCTTCCTCTTCACCTTCACCTCGTTCGGCGTCGTGCAGATCCTCGGCGGACCGGCGTACTCCACCCTGGAGGTGGAGATCTACCGGCAGACCGCGCAACTGCTCGACCTGCCGACCGCCGCCGTGCTGACCCTGGTGCAGTTCGCCGCGGTCGGGGCGATTCTCGCCGTGCACGCCGCGACCGTACGCCGCCGGGAGCGGGCGCTGAAGCTCGTCGACCCGGCGCAGACGTCGCGCAGGCCGCGCGGAGCCGGGCAGTGGGCGCTGCTCGGCGGCGTCCTGCTCACCGCGCTGCTGCTCATCCTGCTGCCGCTCGGTGTGCTGGTGGAACGGTCCTTCGACGGTCCTGGCGGTTACGGCTTCGGCTATTACGAGGCCCTCCAGTCGGTTGGGGCGGGCGGCTCCTCCACCTTCCTGGTGCCGCCGCTGGAGGCGGTCGGCAACTCCCTGCGGTACGCGCTCGTCGCGACGCTCATCGCCCTCGTCATCGGCGGGCTCGCGGCGGCGGCCCTGACCCGGCGGGCCGGCCGGCTGGTCCGGGGCTTCGACGCGCTGCTGATGCTGCCCCTCGGGGTGTCCGCCGTGACCGTCGGCTTCGGGTTCCTGATCACCCTGGACAAGCCGCCGCTCGACCTGCGGACCTCCTGGATCCTGGTCCCGCTGGCCCAGGCGTTGGTCGGCGTTCCCTTCGTCGTACGGACCATGCTGCCCGTGCTCCGCGCGGTCGACGACCGGCTGCGGGAGGCCGCCGCCGTGCTCGGGGCATCCCCGCTGCGGGCCTGGCGGGAGGTCGATCTGCCGCTGGTGCGGCGGGCGGTGCTGGTCGCGGCGGGCTTCGCCTTCGCCGTGTCGCTCGGGGAGTTCGGTGCCACCGTCTTCATCGCGCGGCCCGACAACCCGACGCTGCCGGTCGCCGTGGCCCGGCTGCTGGGCCGGTCGGGGGAGCTCAACTACGGGCAGGCGATGGCCCTGAGCACGATTCTGATGCTGGTGTGCGCGGTGTCGCTGCTGCTCCTGGAGCGTATCCGCACCGACCGATCCGGGGAGTTCTGAACGACATGCTGAGCTTGCAGGCAGCCACCGTACGGTTCGGGGAGCGGGCCGCGCTGGACGCGGTGGACCTGGAGGTCGCCGACCACCGGATCTCTTGTGTCCTCGGGCCCAGCGGCAGCGGGAAGTCCACCCTGCTGCGGGCCGTCGCCGGGCTCCAGCCCATGGACGGAGGCCGGGTGCTGCTGGCCGGACAGGACCAGGCGGGCGTCCCCGTGCACCGGCGCGGCCTCGGCCTGATGTTCCAGGACCACCAGCTCTTCCCGCACCGGGACGTCGGCGCGAACGTCGCCTTCGGGCTGCGGATGCACGGCGTCGGACGGGCCGAGACGGGCGACCGGGTCCGCGAACTGCTGGAGCTGGTCGGTCTGCCGGGCGCGGAACGCCGGGCTGTCGCCGCGCTCTCCGGCGGGGAACAGCAGCGCGTCGCCCTGGCCCGCGCTCTCGCCCCGCGCCCGAAGCTGCTCATGCTCGACGAGCCGCTCGGTCAGCTCGACCGGAGCCTGCGCGAACGGCTCGTCGTGGAACTCCGCACGCTCTTCCAGGAGTTGGGCACCACCGTGCTGGCCGTCACCCACGACCAGGGCGAGGCGTTCGCGCTCGCCGACCGGGTCGTCGTGATGCGGGACGGCCGGATCGCGCAGGAGGGCAGCCCGCTGGACGTCTGGCAGCGGCCCGCCTCCGCGTTCGTCGCCCGGTTCCTCGGCTTCGACAACGTCACCCCGGCCACCGTCACCGGACAGGCCGCCGCCACCGCCTGGGGCAAGGTCCCGGTGCCCGAAGGCTCCCCGCAGGGCGAGGTCGACCTGCTGGTCCGGCCCGCCGGGGTCCGGATCGGCGCTCCGGAGGACGGCCTGCGCTGCACGGTCGGCGTCCGCACCTTCCGGGGTAACCACGTGACCGTACGGCTGCTGCCCGAGAACGCGCCGGTGCTGGAGGCCGAATGCGCCCTGCGGGACACCCCGGACGAGGGCGCGTCCGTGGGAGTCCGCTTCGACGCGGCGGAGACGGTGGTGCTGGCGGGCGGATAGGGGCTCGGCCCGGCTGAGCACGCTGGGCGGGCGGACAGGGGCTCGCGGCCCGGCTGAACGCGACAAGTGTCCGCCGGGCCGGGCAAGCTGGAGGTGGACACCCGCCGGACGTGACCCCGCCCGGTGGGGACGGCCGACTCCGACAAGGACCGTGATCATGACCGGTGGCACCCGCGAGGGCATCGACCTCACCCGCGTCCTCGACGCCCCGCAGCAGCGGGTCTTCGCCGCCTGGACGTCACCGGAGGACTTCGCCGCCTGGTACGGGGGAGAGGCCGACGTCCCCCTGGACCGGGTGGCGATGGACGTACGGCCCGGCGGCGGGTGGAGCCTGGTCATCGTGATGCCGGGCGTCGAGATGCCCTTCCACGGGGTCTACCGCGAGGTGAGCGAGCCCGACGGGCTGGTCTTCACGCTGAAGGACGGGTCCGCCCCCGAGGACACCGAGGGCGAGACCGTGACCGTCACCTTCAGCGACCTCGGGGGCGGCCGGACCGAACTGGCCTTCCAGCAGCGCGGCGGGAACCTCACCCCCGAGCAGTACGCGGCGGCCGAGGACGGCTGGGAAGCCTTCTTCGACTCCCTGGCCGACCGCCTCGCCGCCCACCCCTGACCGGCAAGACCCCCTACGCCAGCGGAAGCGCCGCCAACTGTGCGATCACCCAGGTCAGCGGGGCGAACAGGGCCAGCAGCGCGCCCGCCCGCAGCAGCGTCGCCCGGCGCAGCGTGGCCGCCGGAGCGCCCATCCTGAGCAGCGCCTCGGCCGTATGGGCGCGGGCGTGCTTGGCCTCCAGCGCCGAGGTCAGCAGCGTCGCCGTCGTACAGCCGAGGACCAGCACCGCGCCGAGTGCGGTGAGCGGACCGTACGGGCGTTCGTCGCCCCCGTACAGCGCCGAAGCGGCGATCCCCGCAGACACCACCGCGCAGACGATCCCGAGCGGGCGGCCGATCCGGTGCGCCTCGTCCATCAGGACCCGGCCCGCCAGCAGCCGTACGGCCCCGGGGCGTACCGCCTGCAACGCCCGCCCGCAGAGGTAGGTCAGGCTCGGCCCGGCCAGCGCCAGGCCGACCGCGGTGAGCGTCCACCCGACCAGCACCGCCACCGGGGTGGAGTCGTACCGTCCGGGCAGCGGGAAGGCGTTCCCCGCCGCACCCCGGGAGGCGATCGCCTCCACCGCGAGGCCGGCCGCCGTCAGCGCCACGCCCCAGGGGAGCCCGGCCGGGGCCGAGGCGGGCTCCGGCAGCTCCTCGGAGCCGAAGGTGCCCCGCGCCGGGTCGGGCCGCGACCGCAGCGCCAGCGCGCTCGCCGTCGACGCGGCCACCGGTACGAGCGCCAGCAGCATCAGCGCGGCGGCCAGCGGCAGCGGAGTGCCCGCGCCGAGGAACTCCGCCGCGCCCCCGTCGAACGGCATCCCGGTCAGGTCGCCGCGCAGATGCAGGAAGAAGAGCAGCGCCACCATGGAGCCGAGCGTGGTCGAGACGGCCGTGGAGACCGCCGCCAGCGCGGAGAGCCGGACCGGGCCGAGGCCCAGCGAGGAGAGACCCGGCCGGGGCCGGGTACTCGGGTCGGTCCGGGCCGCCGCCACGGCGAACTGCACGGTGGCGGCCAGCGGGACGAAGCACCACAGCAGCCGCAGCACCGAACCGGCGGACGCGGGATGCGCGGCGGCGTACCCGAGGGAGCTGAGGAGGAGGAATCCGACGCCGGCCGACGCGGCGGTCACCAGCAGCCGCCGGACCAGGACGAGGGGATGGGAACCGCGGGTTAGACGGAGAGCGAGCACGCCGCGCGGCCCTCCGCTTCCGGTTTCGCGGGCAGGGTGACGGTGGCGACGCAGCGGCCGTCCAGCATGGGCACGGCCCGGTCGGCGAGCGCGGCGACCTCCGCGTCGTGCGTGGCCAGCACGACCGTGATGCCGTGCGAGCGGGCCGCCGTGGTGAGGGTGCGCAGCACCTGGGTGCGGTCCGCGCGGTGGAGGGTCGCGGTGGGCTCGTCGGCGAAGATCACGGTCGGCTGTGCGGCCAGGGCCCGCGCCACGGAGATCCGCTGACGCTGGGCCTGGAGCAGGACGCGCGGCCGCTTCCGGGCGAAGGACGCGATGTCCAGGCGCTCCAGCCACTCGGTGGCGGCCTTCCTGGCGGCCCGGTGCGAGACGCCGCGCAGCAGCAGGGGCAGCGCGGCGTTCTCCCAGACGGTCAGCTCCGGGACCAGCTCCGGGTCGGCGGCGATCCAGCCGAAGCGCTCCCGGCGCAGCTGTTCGCGGGCCCGGGGGGCCATGGTGTGGACGGGGACGCTGTTGAACCAGACCTCGCCCTCCTGGGGCACCAGCCGGCCCGAGAGGCAGTGCAGCAGCGTCGTCTTCCCGCTGCCGCGCGGGCCGGTCACGGCGAGGATCTCGGCTTCCCGGACGCCGAGGGAGACACCGCCGAGACCGGGCGATCCGTTGTGGGAGTGGTGCAGGGAACGCGCCCAGATCACGTCGTTGTCCGGCGGGGCCACCATGGCGTACACCTCGGTTCAGGTCAGATTTCCCGTCCCCCGTACGGGGGAACGAAGACGCGGCCGATCGGTCACTGGGCACCGTAGATAGTCGGACCGGTCCGGGAGCACAGCACGCGGCCCGGAGACCTCCCTTGTCACTCGAAGGGGGGTATCCGGGCCGGGAAACCGTATGAAATGACCGCTGGACGGCGATCACCCAGGGGGCCTGGTGACGGTCAGAGCTTCGTCCAGGCCTCCGTGAGGACGGCCCGCAGGATGCCCTCGATCTCGTCGAACGTGGACTGATCGGAGATCAGCGGCGGGGCGAGCTGGATGACCGGGTCGCCTCGGTCGTCGGCCCGGCAGTAGAGGCCGTTCTCGAACAGCGCCTTGGAGAGGAAGCCGTACAGGACGCGCTCGGTCTCCTCGTCGGTGAACGTCTCCTTGGTCGCCTTGTCCTTCACCAGCTCGATGCCGTAGAAGTACCCGTTGCCGCGGACGTCGCCGACGATCGGCAGGTCGTGCAGCTTCTGGAGCGTGGTCAGGAAGGCGTTCTCGTTGTCGAGGACGTGCTGGGTGAGGTTCTCGCGCTCGAAGATGTCGAGGTTGGCGAGGCCCACCGCCGCGGAGACCGGGTGGCCGCCGAAGGTGTAGCCGTGCAGGAAGGTGTTGCCGCCCTCGTAGAACGGCTCCGCGATCCGGTCCGAGACGATGCAGGCGCCGATCGGGGAGTAGCCCGAGGTCATGCCCTTCGCGCAGGTGATCATGTCCGGCACGTAGCCGAACTTGTCGCAGGCGAAGATCGTGCCGAGCCGGCCGAAGGCGCAGATGACCTCGTCGGAGACGAGCAGCACGTCGTACTTGTCGCAGATCTCGCGGACCCGCTGGAAGTAGCCGGGCGGCGGCGGGAAGCAGCCGCCCGCGTTCTGCACGGGCTCCAGGAAGACGGCCGCGACGGTCTCGGGGCCCTCGAAGAGGATCTCCTGCTCGATCTGGTCGGCGGCCCAGCGGCCGAAGGCCTCCGGGTCGTCGCCGAAGAGCGGGGCGCGGTAGATGTTGGTGTTCGGCACCTTGTGCGCGCCGGGGACCAGCGGCTCGAAGGGGGCCTTCAGGGCCGGGAGGCCGGTGATGGACAGCGCGCCCTGGGGGGTGCCGTGGTAGGCGACGGCACGCGAGATGACCTTGTACTTGGTCGGCTGGCCCTTGAGCTTGAAATACTGCTTGGCCAGCTTCCAGGCGGTCTCGACGGCCTCGCCGCCACCGGTGGTGAAGAAGACCTTGTTGAGGTCGCCCGGGGCGTAGTCCGCGAGCCGCTCGGCCAGCTCGACGGCCTTCGGGTGGGCGTAGGACCACACCGGGAAGAAGGCGAGCTCCTGGCCCTGCTTGTACGCCGTCTCGGCGAGCTCGTGACGACCGTGACCGGCGTTGACCACGAACAGGCCGGAGAGGCCGTCCAGGTAGCGCTTGCCCTTGTCGTCGAAGATGTACGTTCCCTCACCACGCACGATGGTGGGAACGGGCGCGTTCTCGTAGTCCGACATGCGGGTGAAGTGCATCCACAGGTGGTCGTACGCGGTTCGGCTGAGGTCCTTGCTCACGGCTATCGGGTTCCCCACATATAGGTCTGCTTCTTGAGCTTGAGGTAAACAAAGCTCTCGGTGGAGCGCACGCCGGGAAGGGTCCGGATGCGTTTGTTGATCATCTCCAGCAGGTGGTCGTCGTCCTCGCAGACGATCTCCACCATCAGGTCGAAGGAGCCCGCGGTCATGACCACGTACTCGCACTCGGCCATGGCCGACAGGGCTTCGGCCACCGGGTCGAGGTCGCCCTCGACATTGATGCCGACCATCGCCTGGCGCCGGAATCCCACGGTGAGCGGGTCCGTGACGGCGACGATCTGCATCACGCCCTGGTCGAGCAGCTTCTGGACGCGCTGGCGCACAGCCGCTTCGGAGAGGCCGACGGCCTTGCCGATCGCGGCGTACGGACGCCGTCCGTCCTCCTGGAGCTGCTCGATGATTGCGAGGGAGACGGCATCGACCGCTGGCGGTGATCCGTTCCCTGTCCTGGAGTCTGCGCTGCGACTGGCCACAGACCCACCATGCACCGCTCCTCGTCTGTCTCGCAACCCCGGATCGATGAAATTCGTTGTTCTGGGGTCTGGATCTGACTGAATCCGAAGTTGAGGGCGGTTGGGTATGTCGAAAGCGTCACCGGAACGATTAGGGTGGACATCTCACCCATCGGACAGCCGACAGGAGGGGTGGTTGTGACCACCGAGGTGCGCCGTCTGCGCAACTACATCAACGGAGAGTTCCGGGACGCCGCGGACGGGCGGACCATCGATGTGGTCAGCCCGGTGACGGAAGAGGTCTATGCAACCTCGCCGCTCTCCGGCCAGGCCGACGTCGATGCCGCCATGGAGGCCGCAGCGGCGGCCTTCCCCGCCTGGCGCGACACCACGCCCGCCGAGCGCCAGAAGGCCCTGCTGAAGATCGCGGACGCCTTCGAGGAGCGGGCCGAGGACCTGATCGCCGCCGAGTCGGAGAACACCGGCAAGCCGCTCGGCCTGACCCGCAGCGAAGAGATCCCGCCGATGGTGGACCAGATCCGCTTCTTCGCGGGGGCCGCCCGGCTGCTGGAGGGCCGCTCGGCCGGCGAGTACATGGAGGGTCTGACCTCCATCATCCGCCGCGAGCCGGTCGGCGTCTGCGCCCAGGTCGCGCCGTGGAACTACCCGATGATGATGGCCGTATGGAAGTTCGCCCCGGCGCTCGCCGCGGGCAACACGGTCGTCATCAAGCCGTCCGACACCACGCCGGCGTCGACGGTCCTCATGGCCGAGATCATCGGGCAGATCCTGCCCAAGGGCGTCTTCAACGTCCTGTGCGGCGACCGGGACACCGGCCGCGCCATGGTCGAGCACCCGACCCCGGCGATGGCCTCCATCACCGGTTCGGTACGGGCCGGCATGCAGGTCGCCGAGTCCGCGGCCAAGGACGTCAAGCGCGTTCACCTGGAGCTCGGCGGCAAGGCGCCCGTCGTGGTCTTCGAGGACGCCGACATCGCCAAGACGGTCTCGGGCGTCTCCGAGGCGGGCTTCTTCAACGCGGGCCAGGACTGTACGGCCGCCACCCGCGTCCTGGTCCACGAGTCGATCCACGACGAGTTCGTCACCGCGCTCGCCAAGGCCGCCGCCGACACGAAGACCGGGCAGCCGGACGACGAGGACGTGGCGTACGGCCCGCTCAACAACGCCAACCAGCTGAAGCAGGTCAGCGGCTTCATCGAGCGGCTTCCCGCCCACGCCAAGGTCGAGGCGGGCGGCCACCGGGTCGGCGACAAGGGCTACTTCTACGCCCCGACCGTCGTCTCCGGTCTGAAGCAGGACGACGAGATCATCCAGAACGAGGTCTTCGGACCCGTCATCACCGTCCAGTCCTTCACCGACGAGGACCAGGCCGTCTCGTACGCCAACGGCGTCGAGTACGCGCTCGCCTCCTCGGTCTGGACGCAGAACCACTCCCGCGCCATGCGCATGTCCAAGACCCTCGACTTCGGCTGCGTGTGGATCAACACCCACATCCCGCTGGTCGCCGAGATGCCGCACGGCGGGTTCAAGAAGTCCGGCTACGGCAAGGACCTCTCCGCGTACGGCTTCGAGGACTACACCCGCATCAAGCACGTCATGACGTCCATCGAGGACTGATCCACGGATCGTCGTCGCGCCGTACGGCCCCGGGCTCCGGTCCGGGGCCGTACGCGTGTCCGCGTGCCTGGACAACGTGTGCGGGGCGGTCCCGCTCCGCTGGACGCTTGGTCCATTGTCCGCGCGGCCGCCGACCGGCATTCTGCGCGGGTGCGAGCGATCAGGAAGAACCCCATGTCCCGCCGTTCCCTGCTGCGCGCCCTCGGGGCGGGAGCGGCCGGCGCCACCCTGGCCGGCTGCGGGGTGCCCGCGGCCTTCGTCGAGCCGGGGGACCGCGCCGGGCACGACAGTTCGGCCACCGACCACACCCTGCACTTCGCCAACTGGCCGCTCTACATCGACACCGACGACGAGGACGAGTCGAAGCGGCCCACGCTGGACGCCTTCTCGAAGCGGACCGGGATCTCCGTGACGTACACCGAGGAGATCAACGACAACGACGAGTTCTTCGGGAAGATCAGCCCCGCGCTGATGAACCACCAGCAGACCGGCCGGGACCTGATCGTCATCAGCGACTGGATGGCCGCCCGCTTCGTCCGGCTCGGCTGGGTCCAGGAGATGGACCGGGCCAAGCAGCCCAACGTCGCGAAGTACCTGGACCCGCTGCTGCGTTCCCCCGCCTTCGACGAGGGGCGCCGCCACAGCGTCCCCTGGCAGTCCGGGATCACCGGTATCGCGTACAACCGCAAGAAGCTCGGCCGTGAGATCCGGTCCACCGGGGACCTGTGGGCCGACGACCTGCGCGGCCGGGTCACCCTGCTCTCCGGGCTCGACGAGTCTTTCGCGCTGCTGATGCAGGGCAACGGCGTCGACATCACCCGCTGGACGGCCGACGACTTCCACGAGATCTGCGAGCAGACGGAGAAGCGGGTCCGCTCGAAGCACATCCGCCGCTTCACCGGCAACGACTACATCAAGGACCTCGCCACCGGCGATGTGCTCGCCTGCCAGGCCTACTCCGGTGACGTGATCCAACTGCAGGCCGACAACCCGGACATCGAGTTCGTCGTCCCCGAGGAGGGCGCCGAACTGTGGGCCGAGTCCCTGATGATCCCCAACCTCGCCCGCCACAAGCGCAACGCGGAACGCCTGGTCGACTACTACTACGAACCCGAGGTCGCCGCCGAACTCGCCACCTGGGTCAACTACGTCTGCCCGGTGCCCGCCGCCCGCGACGTCCTCGCCTCCGCCAAGGACGAGGAGACGGCCGCGCTCGCCGAGGATCCGCTGATCTTCCCCGACGACGCGATGCGCGAACGGCTCGCCATCGCCCGCGACATCACCTCCGAGGAACGGATGGACTTCGCCAAGAAGTGGAACGGCATCGTCGGCTTGTGAAGCCGTAACAGGTGTGCCGTAAAGGGGCGGTAAACACGGCCCCTACCGCGACCCGGCCCGCAACATCTGGGTCATCGAGTTCGGCATGATCGCCTGCGCCGGGATCATCCCGCTCGCCCTGATCTGCGGCCCGATCCGCGGCATCCCGTTCTGGTGGAGCGTGATCGACATGTCGTTCGGGGTCTTCGGTGTCATCCCGCCGCTGATCGTCCGGCGCATGATCAAGCGGCGGGAAGGGCTGGAAGGGCGGGAAGGGCTGGAAGGGCTGGAGCAGGCGGCCGCGGCGAACCCGGCGGCGGTTCCGGCGAGCGCCTGAGTCCTCCCGGCGGCCGCCCGGCTCACACCGCGGGCGGCGGGCCGAAGGCGGCCACCACGATGGCCATCGCCGTGGCGTTCGTGTCCTTCCCCTTCGCGTCCGTCGCGCCCACGCTGTGGACCAGCGTCCGGGAGAGGTCGCGCGTGGCCGCCACCACCGTGTTGTACCCCCAGCGGCCGCCGCTCTTGCCCCACACCTGGCGGCCGCCCAGGGTGAGCACCGAGAGACCGGCGCTGAACTGCGCCGGTTCCCCGGAGCCGTAGGTGCGCACCGAGGCGTCGGGCAGCGTGAACATCTCCTCCAGCAGCGGCCCGCGCACCACCTGCCCGCCGAACAGGGCGTTGACGAAGCGCTCCAGATCGGCGGTGGTCGAGATGATGTCCCCGGCCGCCCATCCGTCGGTCGGCCCCCACACCGTGACATCCCGCAGTTCGACGCCCCCGGCCGGCGTCGGGAAGGCCTGGTAGCCGCGGTTGTGCGGGCCGCGGATCCGAGGATCGGCGCCGGGGAAGTACGTGGACCGCAGGTCGAGCGGGCGCAGGATCCGGTCCGCGACCTCCTGTGCGTACGCGTGCCCGGTGACGCGCTCGATCAGCAGCCCCAGCACCGTGTAGTTGATGTTGAGGTAGTGCTGGCTGGAGCCCGGCGCGAACTCCCGCTCCTTCGCCGTCGCGGAGGCCACCATGGCGCGCGGGGTGTGGACGTCGAAGCGGTGCGCGTACCACTCCTCCAGGTTCGTGCCCGGCAGGTCCGCGGCGGGGATGCCGCTGGTGTGGTCGAGCAACTGGCGTACGGTCACCTCGCCGTACGAGGCGGGGATCAGGTCCGGCAGATAGTGCCGGGCGGTGCGGTCCAGGGACAGCTTCCGTTCGCCCGCCAATTGCAGCACCGCGGCAGCCGTGAACACCTTGGTCACCGACCCCGCGCGGAAGCGGCCCGCCGGATCCGCGGGCCGGCCCGAGGGCAGGTCGTGCAGACCGGCACTGCCGTGCCACGGCCCACCGGTGCCGCCGACCCGGACGAGCGCCGAGACGGCGTCCTGGCGCGGGAGTCCGGCGATCGCGGCGCTGAGGGCCCGGGCGTCCGGAGCGCCAAGGGTCAGGGGTGCTCCGGACGCCGCCGGACGGGAGCCCGGAGCGCGGTCGGCGGGGGTGCTCGCGGACACGGGCCCGGCCGCCCCGGCGGCGATGCCGAGGACCACAGCGGTTGCCAGGAGCGTGCGGACGGATCTGTTCACCGGGTGCCTCCGAGGGAGAGAAGTCGTCAACTGCGTCGTGACGTCATCCTGTTGGCCCGGACGCTCCGGCGGATCACCCGCCCGGGCGGTCCTCGGCGGGGGTGCGGCTCCCGCGCGCGGGGGAGGGCGCACGGCAGGCTCCCCCGTCCGAGGGAGCCACCAACCCGGTCTCGTAGGCGCAGATGACGGCCTGGATGCGGTCGCGCAGCCCCAGCTTGGACAGCACGTTGCCCACATGGGTCTTCACCGTGTGCTCGCTCACCACGAGGGCCGCCGCGATCTCCGCGTTGGACAGGCCCCGCGCCAGGTGCAGCAGGGTCTCCCGCTCCCGGGCGGTCAGGACCTCCAGCCGGCCGGCCGGGGGAGCGGGCCGGCCCGCCGGGCGTGAGGTGTACTCGGCGATCAGCCGCCGGGCCACCGAGGGGGCGACCAGCGACTCCCCGGCGGCCACCACTCTCACCGCGTGCACCAGATCGTCCCGGCGCACGTCCTTGAGCAGAAAGCCGCTCGCGCCCGCGTGCAGCGCCTCGTACACGTACTCGTCCGCGTCGAACGTGGTCAGCATGATCGTTCGGCAGTACCCCGCGGCGGCGATCTCCCGGCACGCAGCGATGCCGTCCAGCTCCGGCATCCGGATGTCCAGCAGCGCGATGTCCGCCCCGATCCGGGCCACCGCCGCCACGGCCTGCGCCCCGTCACCGGCCTCCGCCACCACCTCGATGCCGGGCTGGGCGTCCAGGATCATCGCGAAGCCGCTGCGTACCAGCTCCTGGTCGTCGGCGACCACCACCCGGATCGTCATGCCCGCACCCCTTCGGCCCCGGGCGCGAGCGCCAGCCCGACGACCAGCTCGAAGCCCCGGCCGCCGGGGCCGCCACCGGCCCGCACGGTGCCGCCGTGCGCGGCGGCCCGCTCCCGGATCCCGATCAGCCCGAGCCCCTGGGTGGCCCCGGGCCCCCGCCCGTCGTCCCGCACGGTGATCGTCAACTCCCGCTCCCCGTATTCCATTTCCACGTCCACACGGTCGGCCCGGGCATGCTTGACGACGTTCGTCAGAGCCTCCTGCACGATCCGGTACACCGTCGCCCCGGTGTCCTGCGGCAACGGGCGGGCCCTCCCGGTCGTCGTGAAGGCGACCTCCGGGCCACCGGTGCGCACCCGCGCCAGCAGGGCAGGCAGCTCCGCGGGCCCCGGCTGCGGCGAACGGGGAGCGGGCGCCTGTCCGGGGCCGTCCTCGCGCAGCACCCCGAGCATCCGGCGCAGCTGCACCATCGCGTCCCGGCCTGTCTCGGAGATCGCGTCGAACGCGGCCTCCGCCCGTTCGGGGGCGGCGCGGACCGCCACCGGACCGGCCTCCGCCTGCACGATCATCAGGCTCACCGCGTGCGAGAGGATGTCGTGCATCTCCCGCGCGATCCGGGCCCGTTCCCGCGCCGCGGCCCGCTCCGCCTCGATCCGCCGGCCCAGCTCCGCTTGCCGGGCCCGGTCCTCCACCGCCGCCACATAGGCCCTGCGGGTGTGGCTCAGCCGCCCGAACGCGTACGCCGCGCCGAACACGAAGAGCGAGAACAGCAGCTCCCGCGCCTCGCCCGTGTTCAGGGCCACCGAGGGGAACACCGCCGCGCCGACCAGCACCGCGACCGCCAGCCGTCTGCGGGGCGGGGACAGTTCGGCGACCGTGTAGAACGTCACCAGACCGGCGTACGGCAACGGCTGGCCCGGACCGTCGAGGGTCAGCGTGTACAGCGCACCGCCCGCGAGCACCGCCAGCAGCACGGTGACCGGTGCGAGCCGCCGGGCCACCAGCGGCAGCACCGTCAGGGTCGTCAGACCGTACGCGCCCCAGGTCGCCTCCGGCAGGTCCGGTGCGCGCGGCACGACGAACGGCATGGTCACCGCAGCCTGCACCGCGAGCGTGATCCACAGATCGACGGCCCACGGCCCGCGCAGCCGCGCCGGCAGGCGCGTGAAGCGCATCAGGGCTTCCGCGCCACCGCCCCGAACTGGGCGACCTCCGGCTCCCGCGGGTTCGTCCGCCAGCGGGAGCAGGAGACGATCCCCGGCTCCAGGATCTCCAGCCCGTCCAGGAACGAGGCGAACTCCTCGCGGCTGCGGGCGGTGATCGGCGGGGTGGCGTTCTCGTTCCAGAAGCGCATCGCCGCCTCGTTGCCCTCGCCGCCCAGCTCCAGCGTCGGGTGGGTCAGCACCAGGTGACTGCCCGGGGGCACCGCCGCCATCAGCGTCCGCACGATGGAGCGGGCCTCGTCCGTGTCCAGCACGAAGTTGAGGATGCCGAGCATCATCACCGCGACCGGACGGGCCAGGTCCAGGGTGGACCGGGCGGCCCGCAGGATCTGCTCCGGACGGTGCGCGTCCGCGTCGATGTACTCGGTCGCGCCCTCCAGCGAACTGGTCAGCAGGGCGCGGGCGTGGGCCAGCACGATCGGGTCGTTGTCGACGTACACGATGCGGGCGTGCGGCGCGGTGTGCTGGGCGATCTCATGGGTGTTGTTCCCGGTCGGCAGCCCGGTGCCGATGTCCAGGAACTGGTCGACGCCCGCGTCGCCCGCCAGATGGCGCACCACCCGGCCGAGGAACGCCCGGTCCGCGCGGGCCACTTCGCCGATGCTCGGGTACATCCCGGTGACCCGGTCGCCCACCGCCCGGTCCACCGGGTAGTTGTCCTTGCCGCCCAGCCAGTAGTTCCACACACGGGCGTTGTGCGCGACGTCGGAACGTATCCGGGCGGGGGCCGGCTGCGGGCGGGGGTCCATGACGGCTGCTCCTCGATGACGGAGGGGCCCACGTGCCGCGTGAGGCGTGCGGAGCGGGCGGTGCGGGGCCCTCCATCATGCCGGATCGATCAAGAGCTGCCGCGAGCAGGGGAGTTGGTCAGCAGTCGGTGCAGGGTGTCGATCCGGTTGGTGGTGATCGAGTCGACGCCGCGGTCGATCAGCCGGCGCATCGTGCGCTTCGTGTCGGCCGTCCACGCGGAGACGAGCAGCCCGTCCCGGTGCGCCCGGTCCGCCAGTTCCCGGCTGATCAGGCCGAAGCGGTAGTTCAGCCAGCGCGGCTTCACCGCCGCCAGCAGCTCGGGGCGCGGCGGGGCCAGCGTGGTCCAGGTCAGGGCGATCTCGGCGGACGGGTCGGCGGCGCGCACCCGCAGCATCGCGTCCGCGCTCGCGCAGTAGTACGCCCGCTCGCCCGCCCCGCACTCCCGGACCGTGCCCACGATCTTCTTCACGGAGGCGTCCGTGGAGCCGGGCAGGTCCACCATCACCCGGTGCGCCCCGGCGGCGAGCAGCGCCTCGCGGAGCGTGGGCACCCCGCCGCCGGTCAGCTCCTTCAGTTCCGCGTGGTCGATCCTCTCCAGCCGCCGGTCATGGCCCCACAACCGCTCCAGCGTCGCGTCGTGCAGCAGGACCGGCACCCCGTCGCGGGTCACCCGTACGTCGATCTCGACCGCGTCGGCCCCCCGTTGGAGGGCGGAGCGGATCGAGGGCAGCGTGTTCTCGCGGGCGAGGTACGGATCGCCGCGGTGCGCTACGGCGGTGACACGGGTGACGGTGTTGGCCATGGGGCCATTGTCGGCGACCGGGTCAGCGGCCGGGGGTTCGGAGCCAGTTCGTCGTGTACGTGTCGATCTCCTCGGCCAGCTTCCGCTTGCCCGCCGGGTCCAGGAACGAGGCCTCCACGGCGTTCTTCGCCAGGTCCGCGATGCCGCGCTCGTCCAGCTCCAGCAGCCTGGCGACCACCGCGTACTCGTTGTTGAGGTCGGTGCCGAACATCGGCGGGTCGTCGCTGTTGACGGTCACCAGCACCCCGGCCCGCACCATCTCCCGGATCGGGTGGAGCTCGATGTCGGTGACCGCGCGGGTGGCGATGTTCGACGTCGGGCAGACCTCCAGGGCGATACGGTGCTCGGCCAGGTGCTCCAGCAGCTTCGGGTCCTGCACGGAGCTGGTGCCGTGGCCGATGCGCTCGGCGCGCAGCGCGGTCAGCGCGTCCCAGATCGTCTGCGGTCCGGTGGTCTCCCCGGCGTGCGGCACCGAGTGCAGGCCCTCGGCGATGGCCCGGTCGAAATAGGGCTTGAACTGCGGGCGGTCCACCCCGATCTCCGGTCCGCCGAGGCCGAAGGAGACGAGCCCGTCGGGCCGGTGCTCCACCGCGAGCCGGACGGTCTCCTCGGCCGACGCGAGCCCGGCCTCGCCCGGAATGTCGAAGCACCAGCGCAGGACGACGCCCAGCTCGGCCTCGGCGGCCTTGCGCGCGTCCTCTATGGCCTCCATGAACCCGACCTCGGGGATGCCCCGGCGGGTCGAGCTGTACGGGGTCACGGTCAGCTCCGCGTACCGGATGTTCTGCCGGGCCATGTCCCGCGCCACCTCGAAGGTGAGCAGCCGGACGTCCTCGGGGGTGCGGACCAGGTCCACCACCGACAGGTAGACCTCGATGAAGTGCGCGAAGTCGGTGAAGGTGAAGTAGTCGACCAGCGCCTCCGGGTCCGTGGGGACCTTGGAGTCCGGGTGGCGGGCGGCCAGCTCGGCGACGATCCGGGGCGAGGCCGACCCGACGTGGTGGACGTGGAGCTCGGCCTTGGGCAGCCCGGCGATGAAGGGATGCGGATCGGTCATCGGAAATCTCCCGGTTCGGCGTGACGTCGGCCGGGCGTACCGGCCGCTCCGATCATCGCAGGCGGCGTCCGGGGCGGTCAGGGCTGGCCGTAGCATGACGGGACCACGATGGGGGAGGCCCATGTCAGACAACACAGAGCAGCCCGGGGGCGGGGCCGCGCCGCGCGATCCGTGGGCACCGCCGGACAGCACCAGGGTGGATCTGGGCAAGCAGGGCGGGCAGACGCCGCCGCCTGCCGCGCACACGCCGCCCGCGGTCCACGACCAGCCGACCGTGACGTCGATGCCGAGCGCCGGTCCGGGGGACGGCACCGGGCCGATACCCCAGCACGGGGGCTTCGGGCCCGCGCCCTCGGACGTTCCGCCGCCGCCGATCGGCCCGAACGGCCCCGGCCACGCGGGCCCGCCGCCGGCCGCGCACTACGGCTACCCGGCCCCGCCCGCGCAGCCGTACGGCGGCTACCCGGGCTACGGCGCCTACGGCGCGGGACAGGCCGCCTGGGGACCGGCGCCCAACAACGGTCTGGGCACCGCCGCGATGGTGATCGGCATCATCTCGGTGGTCGGCTTCTGCATGTACGGCGTCAACATCATCCTCGGCATCCTCGCGCTGATCTTCGGCATCATCGGCCTCGGCCGTGCCAAGCGCGGCGAGGCCACCAACCGGGGCATGGCGCTCGCCGGAGTCATCCTCGGCTCGGTCGGCATCGTCGTCGGCGCCGCGCTCCTGGGTGTGATCATCTGGGCCGCGACGACGGCCGACGACCGGGACAGCGACTACAACGACACCTACGACGACCCCTT
>NZ_JBHXJG010000110.1:0-23383 GCF_042723425.1 Streptomyces sp. NPDC058375
GGTCACGGGCGGGCCGAGCGCCCAACTCGCGGCGGTCCAGCGGTTGCTAGCCGCCCGCGCCCTCGACGGCCTCGGCGACCGGACGGGACGCGTCGGCGGTGGACTTGACCCGGCGGTCGAGCAGCGAGTCGAGGATCTCGCCGACCCGTATCGCGGTGTTGGAGAGCAGTGACGTGGTGATGCCGTGCGTGTGCTCCGTACCGCCCTGGAGGTAGATGCCGCAGCGCAGGCCGGGGTCGGTCGAGATCCGGTAGTCGCGCTCCACGCGGACGCGGCCCGCGTCGTCGCGCAGGCAGCGCTCGCCGACCTCGCCGAGGAGGCCGAGCGGATCGGCGGGGCTGTAGCCGGTGGCGAACACCACGACGTCGGCGTCGAGTTCGGACTCCTCGTCGGTCACCAGGGACCGCACGGTGGCGCGGACGCTGTCGGGCTTCTCCTCCACCCCGGTCACCCGGGACACGTTGAGGAAGCGCAACCGTTCGGTGCCGAGGACCTTCTCCCGGTACATCTGCCGGTAGAGGTCGTCGATCAGGTCGATGTCCACCACGGAGTAGTTGGTGTTGCCGTGGTAGGCCATCAGACGGTTCTTGACCTCCTCGGGGGCGGCGAAGAAGTCGTCGACCGCGTCGGGGTCGAAGATCCGGTTGGCGAAGCTGCTGTCGTCGGCGGGGCTGTAGCCGTAGCGGGAGAAGACCGCGCAGACCTCGGCGTCGGGGAACCGGCGGTGCAGGTAGGCGACGTTCTCGGCGGCGCTCTGGCCGGCGCCGACGACGACGAACCGCGAGGGCGGGGGCGAGGAGCTCTCCAGTTGGTCGACCTTGCGCAGCAGGTCGGAGTTGTGCCAGACGCGGTCGCCGCGTTCCACGCCTTCCGGCATGAGGGGGCGCAGGCCGGTTCCGATGACGAGGTTGCGGGCCCGGTGGACGGCGAGCCCCTCCGCGGACCGGACGGTCACGTCCAGGTACTCCACCGTCCCGTCGTGGAGATAGGGCGTGACCGCGACGACTTCGTGGCCGTAGGAGACCAGGTCGTCGACCTTGGCCGCGGCCCACTCGAAGTAGTCGTGGAACTCCACCCGGAGCGGGAAGAGGTTCTTGTGGTTGATGAAGTCGATCAGCCGGCCCCGGCTCTGCAGGTAGCAGAGGAAGCTGAATTCGCTGGCCGGGTTCCGGAGCGTCACCAGGTCCTTGAGGAAGGACACCTGCATGGTGGCGTCGTCGATGAGCATGCCGCGGTGCCAGCCGAAGCCCGACTGCTGCTCGAAGAAGCGGGCGGTGACCGAATCCTGCCTGCCGACTTTGCTGTTGTGCTCGCTGAGCGCGATCGCCATGGCCACATTCGACGGGCCGAAGCCGATGCCGATGAGGTCGTGGACCAGTGGGGTGTCGCCAGGAAGACCCTGAGACATGTCACTCCCATCGTCTGGGAAAGCCGCCTGTCAGGCGTGAGGGGAAGGGTGCGGGAAGTAGGCACGCCGACGGGGCCGCCCACTTGAACTTAGGTGAGCCTAAGCTCATCAACCGGCCCTGTCGATAGGGCACATGAGGCGGCAGAATGCTGACCACGGGTCAATTCTGGCTCAAAATAAGCGTTGTTGCCGCCGCGCGTGAGTTACAGCGCGTCCTCCCCCACCACGACACGGGGAACGGCCACGACCGACCACGGTCGGAGTGCGGGCGGAGTACGGCCGAATTCTCGCCACCCTATGAGGTGCCGCCCGGTCAGCCGGCCGTCGTCGCGTCGCCCCACCCCAGGGGGTGCGGTCCGGCGCCTCCGTCCGGCAGCGGGGCCGGCGGCTCGCCGCCCGCCTCGTTGAAGTCGGTGAGCGCCTCGATGAGCGCCGTCCGCTGCCGCGGGGCGAGGCGCTCGACGATCGACGCGATCTCCTGGCGCCGGCGCGCGGTGACGTTCTCCACCGTGCGACGCCCCTCCTCCGTGAGCCGGAGCCGCGTCTCGCGGCGGTTGTCCGGGTTGGTCTGCCGGTCCGCGAGCCCCGCCGCGATCAGCCGGTCGACCATGCGCATCGCCGTCGAGGGCGCCACCCCCAGCAGCTCCGCCAGCGCCACGAGCTTGGTGGCCCCCCGCGAGGAGAGCACCACCAGCATCCGGAACTGCGGCAGCGTCACCCGCTCCTCGACCTCCCCCAGCGAGCGCGCCGACACGGCGACCAGCAGCCGGGAAGCTGTCAGCACCGCCCCGGTCACCGCGTCCACGTCGTCCATGCGCTCCTCAGGAGCCACCTTCCTGGCCATGACACCTTTCTACCCTGCTCCCGGCACGCCTCGCCCCGCCCGCCCCCTTGCCTCCGCCACTCGTCGATCGGTCCTCGTCCCGTCGTCGCCGATGCCCCACTCGTCGACCGGCCCCAAGTTTTAGACTGTGCAAAGATTGCACAAACTAAGAGTCGAGCGGCCCCCACGGTGCCACCGCTCCCGTTCGCGTCCCGAGGAGGCGATGTGATGACGTCACAGGAACCCGCCGGGCACGGCCGCCCGCCCCTGCCACGCGGCTGGCGGCGACGCCTCGCCCGACTGCCCATAGCCTTCTACCGCGTGGGCCTCGGCCCGGTCTTCGGCCGCCGCCTGCTGCTCCTGCACCACACCGGGCGCAACAGCGGCCTGGACCGGCGAGTCGCCCTGGAGGTCGTCGCGTACGACCCCGTCCAGGGAACCTGGACCCTGGCCTCCGGCTTCGGTCCCGAGGCCGCCTGGTACCGCAATCTGCGGGCCACGCCGAAGACCACGATCCAGGTCGGCAATCGCCACTACGCCGTCACCGCCCACTTCCCGAGTGCGGAGGAGGGTGGCGAGATCATGGCCCGCTACGCTCCCGCCCACCCGCGCACCGCCCGCCGACTGTGCGCCTTCATGGGGTTCGACGTCGCCGACGGCAGCGCGGACTCCTACCGGCGGGCCGGCCGCCGCATCCCCTTCGTGCGCCTCGACGCGGCCCCCGGTCAGCACGTGCGCTGACCGGCACGCCGTACACGTCCTTACGGACCCGTGACGTGTGCGCGCCGCGCCCGGCCCGAGGGCTCGCCCGGCCCTAGCGTGGCGGTCATGCGCGTACTGGTCACCGGCGGAGCCGGGTTCATCGGGTCACATGTCGTCGCCGCTCTCTCCGCGGCCGGGCACGAGAGCGTGGTGCTGGACGCCCTGCTGCCCTCGGCCCACCCCGGCGGCACACCGCCGAAGCTGCCGGGCGACCGGGCGGTCGTCGGGGACGTCCGGGACCGGGAGGCGGTGGCCGAGGCGCTGGCCGGGGTGGACGCAGTCTGCCACCAGGCGGCCATGGTCGGCCTCGGCAAGGACTTCGCGGACGCCCCCCTTTACGTGGGGTGCAACGACCTCGGTACGGCGGTGCTGCTGGCGGAGATGGCGGCGGCCGGGGTCCGGGACCTGGTGCTGGCCGGGTCGATGGTGGTCTACGGCGAGGGGCGTTACGCCTGTCCCCGGCACGGCACGGTCCGCCCAGGACCGCGCGCGGAGGCCGATCTGCGAGCGGGGAACTTCGAGCCGCGCTGCCCGGACTGCGGGGCGGAGCTGACACCCGGTCTGGTGGCCGAGGACGCGCCGGTGGACCCGCGCAACGTGTACGCGTCGACCAAGCTGGCCCAGGAGCATCTGGCCGCCGCGTGGGCGCGGGCGACGGGCGGCCGGGCGGTGTCCCTGCGCTACCACAACGTGTACGGGCCGGGGATGCCGCGCGACACCCCGTACGCCGGTGTCGCCTCGTTCTTCCGCTCGGCCCTGGCGCGCGGCGAGGCCCCCCGGGTCTACGAGGACGGCGGCCAGCGGCGCGACTTCGTGCACGTCCACGATGTGGCGGCGGCCAACACCGTGGCCCTGGAGGCGGTGCGGGAGCGGCGGCCCGCGTCGTTCGCCGCGTACAACACCGGCAGCGGCGAGCCGCACACCATCGGCGAGATGGCCACCGCGCTGGCCGGCGCGCACGGCGGGCCGGACCCGGTGGTGACCGGGGAGTACCGCCTCGGGGACGTACGCCATGTCACGGCGGACTCGCGGGCGCTGCGCGAGGAGCTGGGCTGGCGGCCCCGGGTGTCCTTCGCCGAGGGGATGAAGGACTTCGCGGCGGCCCCGCTGCGCGATGCGCGGGGCCGCGCTCGGGAGAGCCGGGGCCGCCGCGAGGAGGACGCCGTCACGCTGTCGGGAGCGTGACCGAGAAGCAGCAGCCGCCCTGCACGTTGCGGACCTCGGCCCGTCCGGCGTGCGCCTCGACGATGCCGCGCACGATGGCGAGCCCGAGGCCCGCCCCGGCCGGCGGAGTGCGGGCGTGGCTGCCGCGCCAGCCGGTGTCGAAGACCCGGGGCAGGTCCTCCTCCGGGATGCCGCCGCAGCTGTCGGTCACCGACAGCACGACACCGCTGTCCGAGCGGTGCGCGGCGACGGCCACGGTGCCGTCGGGCGGGGTGCGGCGGATGGCGTTGATCAGGAGGTTGCCCAGGACCCGGCTCATCTCCTTGCCGTCGACCTCCACCGGCACCTCGTCGATCCGGTCGCCGACCAGCCGCACCCCGTGCTCCCGGGCGAGCGGGTCGACCCCGGCCAGCGCGTCGCCGACCAGGTCGTAGAGGGAGATCCGGGCCGGTGCCAGGGTGAGCGAACCGGCCTGGATGCGGGAGAGTTCGAAGAGGTCGCCGACCATGGCGTTCATCCGCTCGACCTCGGTCCTTATCTGCCGCAGATAGCGCCCGGAGTCGGCCGCCATGCCGTCCTCCAGCGCCTCGGCCATCGCCCGGAGCCCGGCGAGCGGGGTGCGCAGATCGTGCGAGATCCACGCGACGAGTTCGCGCCGCGAGGTCTCCAGTGCGCGTTCCCGCTCCCGCGAGCTGTCCAGCTTCGCGCTGGTGGCGGCCAGTTCGCGGGCGAGCGCGGCCAGCTCGGCGGTGGGCTGTCCGGCGGGCGCGGCGAAGGTGCCGCCGTCGCCGAACGACCGGGTGGCCAGCGTCAGTTCACGGCTCCGGTCGGCCACCCAGCGGCCCAGCAGGACGGCGGTGGCCAGGGAGATGAGGGCGGCCATCGCGACGACGGTCGTGACGACGTAGAGGTCGTGGGGCGAGAGGAACATCGCCCAGGCAACGCTCAGCGTCCCGGCGAGCATCGCCGCCACGGCCACCCCGGCGACGACGCTCAACGAGACCACCAGCGAGCGGTGGCGCAGGAGGCGCAGGACGCCTGCGCCGAGGAGCCCGGCGACGGCCGCTCCGAGGAAGGCGAAGAGGGCGATGAGCAGGAGGTCGGTCACAGCGCGCCGTCTCCGGTCGGGGGACCGCTGACGGCGGCCGGGCCCGGTCCCGTACGGTCCGGGTCCGCTCCGTCGTGGTGGCCCTCGGGCCGGGCCCGGTCGGCGTCCGCCTCCATCCCCTCCGCGTCCAGGTCCAGGCGGTATCCCACGCCCCACACGGTGCGGATCAGCCGGGGGCGGGCCGGGTCCGTCTCGACCTTGCCGCGCAGCCTGCGGATGTGGACGGTGACCGTGGAGAGGTCACCGAAGTCCCATCCCCAGACCTCCCGCATCAGCTCCTCCCGCCCGAACGCCTTTCCGGGGTGCCGCAGGAGGAAGGCGAGCAGGTCGAACTCCCTCAGCGTCAGGGCGAGTCCATGCCCGTCGCGGTAGGCCCGTCGGGCCGCCGGGTCGAGGCTCAGCCCGCCCCCGGACAGCGGGCCGGCCCCGTCCGCCGGTACGGCGGCCCGGGCGCGGCGCAGCACGGAGTCGACCCGCAGGACCAGTTCGCGCGGGCTGAACGGCTTGGTGACGTAGTCGTCGGCGCCGGTCTCCAGGCCGAGGATGCGGTCCTCCTCGTCACCTCGGGCGGTGAGCATGATGACGGGGACCGGCCCGTGCTCCCGCATCCGGCGGCAGACCTCGAAGCCGTCCATGGCGGGGAGCATCAGGTCCAGGACGACGAGGTCGGGCCGGCGTGCCGCGAACCGGTGCAGCGCGGCGGGCCCGTCGTCGGCCTGCTCGACGGCGTATCCGGCGCGGTGCAGATAGCCGACGACGACCTCGGCGACGGTCGGGTCGTCGTCCACGACGAGGATCCGGCCGCGCGCGCCGTGGTCAGCGGGGGCCGGACGGTCGGCGGGCGGGGTGTTCTCCATGGCCTCCACTGTGGCACCCCGCTCCCGGCGCGCCGGGGCCCGATCGCCCCCCATCCGGCCGATGTCCATGTTTCGTAAGAACCTGATGCCCTAAATGCCGGAGTTGTCTCCGTAGGGTGATGCGGGTGACCGATTCTTCTGCCGTTCCTCCGCGTCCGCCCGCCCCGCACACCGGCCTCCCGAAGGCCGACATCGTTCTGCCCTGCCTCGACGAGGCCGCCGCGCTGCCCTGGGTGCTCGATCGCATCCCCGACGGCTGGCGCGCGATCGTGGTCGACAACGGCTCGACCGACGGTTCGGCCGAGCTCGCCCGGTCCCTCGGCGCGAGCGTCGTCACGGAGGAACGGAGAGGGTTCGGCGCGGCCGCTCACGCCGGGCTGCTCGCCGCCGAGGCCGAGTTCGTCTGCTTCTGCGACTGCGACGGCTCACTGGACCCCGCGCTGCTGACCGGCTTCGTCCGGCGGATCGCGGACGGCGAGTGCGATCTGCTGCTCGGCCGCCGCCGCCCCGAGGGCCGGGGCGCCTGGCCGCCGCACGCGCGCGCCGGAAACCTGGCGCTGGCCCGGATGCTGCGCCGCCGTACCGGGCTGCGCCTGCACGATCTCGGCCCGCTGCGGGCGGCCCGCCGCGCCGATCTGCTAAATCTGGACCTCACAGACCGGCGCAGCGGCTACCCGCTCCAGATGGTGGTCAGGGCCTCGGACGCCGGGCTGCGGGTCGCCGAGAGCGATGTCCCCTACCGGCCGCGCACGGGCAAGTCGAAGGTGACCGGAACCTGGCGCGGGACCTGGAACGCGGTGCGCGACATGCGGGGAGTCCTGCGCGAGCCACCGGCGGACCGTGCGCCCGGCCGGGCCGCGCCCGCGGAGACGGGGGCCCTGCGATGAGCCTGTACGGACCCGCCGGGCCGACGGAGTTGCTGGTCATCGCGAAGGAGCCGGTCGCCGGACGCGTCAAGACCCGGCTCTGCCCGCCCTTCTCCCCCGCCGAGGCCGCCGAACTGGCCGCCGCGGCCCTCGCGGACACCCTGGAGACCCTGCTCGCCCTCCCCGCCCGGCGGCGGGTCCTGGTCCTCGACGGGCGGCCGGGGCCGTGGGTTCCACCGGGGTTCGAGGTGGTGCCGCAGAGCGGGGGCGGTCTGGACGAGCGCCTCGCGGCGGCCTTCGGCGGGTGTACGGGGCCGGCCCTCCTGGTCGGCATGGACACCCCGCAGATCACGGCCGGGCTGCTCACCCCCGCCCTCGCCCCGGACGCCTGGGACGGCTGCGGAGCCTGGTTCGGTCCGGCCGAGGACGGCGGGTTCTGGGCGCTCGGCCTGGCGGAGCCCGATCCCGCCCTGGTGCGCGGGGTGCCGATGTCCGTCCCGGAGACGGGTGCGGTGCAGCGGCGCAGGCTGGTGGAGGCGGGCCTCGCCGTACGCGATCTGCCGGTGCTGGTCGACGTGGACACCGCGGCCGACGCCCACCGGGTCGCGTCGGCCGCGCCGGGCGGCCGGTTCGCCGCGGCGCTCGGCCGGCTGACCGGGGCGGGGGTGCGATGAGTACGACCGTGCCCTCGTCCGAACTCGCCGCACCGGCCTCCGCGGGCCGCACCGAAGCGGCCGAGCCCCACCACGAGGCCGCCGCCGACACCGCGTACGCCTCCGGCGCGCCGGCCCGGCCGGGCACGGTCCGCACCGCTTCCTGGGGCGCCGACCCGTACGCCAACGCCCTGCGCACCGGCCGTGGTCCGCTGTTCCTGCGCCGCAGCGACGGCTGGCTGCTGCCCCTGGACGTGGAGCGCTGGTGCTCCGACGCGGGCTCCGCCGACCTGTCCGCGCTGCACCGGTGCGAGGGGCCGGTGCTGGACATCGGCTGCGGGCCGGGGCGGCTGGTCGCCGAGCTGGCCTCGCTCGGGCACCGGGCGCTGGGCATCGATGTCAGCGAGGCGGCGGTGGCCCGTACGCGCGGTCTGGGCGGCGCGGCCCTGCTCCGCAGCGTGTTCGACCCGCTGCCCGGGGAGGGCCGTTGGGGCACCCTTCTGCTCCTCGACGGCAACATCGGCATCGGCGGCGACCCGGCCGCCCTGCTGGACCGGGCGGCCGATCTGCTCGGCGCCGGCGGCCTGCTGATCGCCGAGACCGCTCCCGTGGACGTGGACGAACGGGTCCGGGTCCGTCTGGACGACGGCCGGGGCGGCCTCGACGGGAGGGCCGCACCCGCAGCGCGCGGGGCGGCCGCCGAGCCGTTCCCCTGGGCGCGGATCGGGACGCCGGCCCTGCTGCGGCACGCCCGCGCGGGCGGCTGGCGGACGGCCGATCAGTGGGGTGCGGAGGGACGGACCTTCGTCTCGCTGCGCCGTGCGGTACGGGAGCGGAGCGCCCGGACCAGCAGCCAGAGCGCGGAGAGCGCGAACAGCACACCGGTGATCAGCAGCCAGTTGCCGAAGTAGACGTCCGGGGTGGTGCCGGCGGCGGCCTCGTACCGCCGTTCGGTCCGCCGGGCGATCAGCGGGAACCAGATCAGCAGGAGCAGCCCGGAGAGGAACGCCGGCACCCGGACGAAGTTCACCAGGGCCGTCCGGGGGCCGAGCGCGGCGCGCAGCGCCCGGTCGGCCCCGGCGTACACCGGCAGCAGCACCAGGTCGTGCAGGATTGCCGATCCGGCGAGCCAGAGCAGGACGCCGACGGTGTCCCCGTCCAGCAGCCGTACGCCCGCGTAGCCGGCCAGGCAGAACGTGGCGGCGAGCAGGATCAGGTGGAGCGGGCCCTCGCCGTACAGGCGGCGCGGTGAGAAGCGCGAGCGGCGGGGCGGGGTGGAGCGGGGCGGCACGGCCCGGGTGGACATCACAGCTCTCCGAACGTCAGGGTCTCGACCCACTTGGTGTTCAGCACCCCGGGCGCGGCGGGGACGATGATCCGGGCCGGGTAGCCGTGGTCCGGCGACAGCGGGGCGCCGTTCACCTCCAGCGCGAGCAGCGAGCGGCCGTCGCGGACCTGGTTGTCGCGCAGTGCGCCCTTGCGGAAGGAGCCGCTGCGCTGGAGCGACTCGACGAACACGCCCGGCGGCCGGTCCGGGTATCCGGCGAGCGCCGCCAGGTCGGCGAGCCGCACCCCGCGCCACCGCTGGTCCGAGGTCGACCAGCCCTCCACGCAGGCGATCGGGAGCTCCGCGCTGTGCTGTTCCATGGCCAGCAGTTCGGCCCGGGAGAAGCGGAACTCCCCGGCCGGCCCCCGTACCGTCAGCCGCCAGTTCTCCGCGGTGTCGGCGGGTGTGATCCGTGCGGCGGCGGCGGTCTTGTTGGTCTGGAAGGCGTTCGGTCCCGGTCCCGGGTCGGTGCCGCCGCGCGGGGTGAGCAGCGCGAAGCGGCGCAGCGGCCCGTCGAAGCTGCGGCCGGCGGAGGTGATCAGCAGAAGCAGCGAACCGGCTCCCACCATGGCCAGCGCGCCGCGCCGGGACAGGGTGGCGGGCAGCGGGTCGGGGGCGGCGAGGGTGTCCGGTTCGCGGTGTGGGGTGCCGCTTTCACCGCGCGGGATGCCGTTGCGCAACACCCGTACGGCCTGGGGCATCTTGAGCGCGACATGGGTGACGAAACCGGCGAGGAAGACCCAGGCCCCGTAGAAGTGCAGGGTGTAGAAGGACCCGGGGAAGAGGTAGTCGAGCTGGATGTTGAGCAGTCCGGTGAGGAACTCGAACAGCGCCCCGCCCACGAGCAGCAGCAGCGAGATCCGCTCCAGGGCGTGGCCCACGGAACGGGCGGGCGGCAGTGCGAAGAGCCGGGGGATCACCGACCAGAGCTTGGCGAGCAGGACGGGCACGAGCACGATGCCGACGGTGACGTGCAGCCCCTGGGTCAGTCGGTAGAGCCAGTGCGGGCCGGTCGGCCAGGAGAACAGGTAGAAGCCCAGCCATCCCTTGCCCGGGGTCTTGTCGTTGACCCGGTTCAGGTCCGGGTTGTAGGCCGCGTACGAGAGCAGCCCGGTGACGAAGAGCAGGGTGAGGCCGACGAGCAGGACGACGCCGAGCACGGCGGTGAAGCGCGCCCCGCGCACGGGGCTGCGCCAGAATCCCGGGTCGGCGGGAGTACGCAGGGCGCGGAGAGTGCGGAAGGTCTCGGGGAGGGAGCGGGTCGGGCGGCGTTCGGGCATGGGGCCGACGCTAAGCGGCGAACGGCGCCGACGGGGGACGCGACTCCTGACGAAACTCTGACGTCACCGCCGGACGAGGGGCCGGACGCCCGTCACGGCCGGGCATGGATCTGACGGTTCGGTGACGCGGCCCTGCCGTACCGCCCGATCGCCGCCCGGTGTGCATAGCGTGCCACCGTGAAGACCGAGGACGTCACCCCCACGGACACCGCCGGCGGCACGGGCCACGGGCCGCCCGCACCGCCGGACCGCACCCACGACCGCGCCCGGCGCGCGGGGCGGGCGGACCTGATCGCCGCCGCCGCGGGCGTGCTGCTGGTCGTCGCCGCCGTGCTCATCGGCCGGGTCATCCAGGACCGGGACGGAACCCTGTTCGCCCAGTGGCCGCCCTTCCTGGCCTCCTGGGATCCCCACCTGGGCCCCGGCACCCCCGCCGCGCTGGCCATGGCCGTCCTGGTCGTCGCGTACGGGCCGCCGCTCGCCGCCCGGCTGCCCTGGCGCGGGCTGCTGGCGTCGGCCTGGGCCGGGTCAACGGCCTGGGTCTTCTCGATGGCGCTGATCGACGGCTGGTACCGGGGTGTCGAGCGGCGGCTCACCACCAAGCACGAATACCTGCAGGTCATCGACCGCTTCGCGGACATCCCCGCCACTCTGCGCGGCTTCACCGACCACATCCTGTTCGACGCACCCGGCAATTGGCCCGCCCATATCGCCGGGCACCCGCCGGGCGCGACGCTGACCTTCGTGTGGCTGGACCGCATCGGGCTCGGCGGGGGCGCCTGGGCAGCCGTCTGGTGCGTCGTGGTGGGCAGTTCGGCGGTGCTGGCCGCCCTGATCACCGTGCGGGTGCTGGCCGACGAACGCCTGGCCCGACGTGCCGCGCCCTTCCTCGTCCTCGCCCCGGCCGCCGTCTGGGCGGGCGTCTCCGCCGACGGCTACTTCGCGGCCGTCGCCGCCTGGTCGGTGGCGCTGCTCGCCCTGGCCGCCACCCGCCGGGGCCGCTTCCCGGCAGCGGCGGCGGCCGGCGGGGGTCTGCTGTTCGGGTGGACCTGCTACCTCAGTTACGGGCTGGGGCTGATGGCGGCCGTCCTGCTCGCGGTCCTGGTGCTCGCCCGGACCGCCCGGCCCGTGCCACTGTTCCTGCTCGGCGCGCTCGTGGTCCCGGTGGCCTTCACCCTCGCCGGATTCAACTGGTGGACCGCCTACCACCTGTTGGTCGAGCGCTACTACCAGGGCGCGGGCGGCGTCCGCCCGTACCGCTACTGGGTCTGGGCCAACCTGGCCTGCGCGACCGTCGCGGCCGGGCTCGCGGCCGTCGCCGGGCTGCGCCGGAGCGCGGTGGCCGCGCCCGGTGCCGTACGGGCACTGGGGCGCGGCCCTGCGGCGGCCTCCCCGGAAGGGCGGCTGGCGTTGCTCGTCCTGGCGGCGCTGGCGGCGCTGCTCGCCGCGGACCTCTCCGGCATGAGCAAGGCGGAGACCGAGCGCATCTGGCAGCCGTTCCTGCTGTGGCTGCTGCCCGCGGCGGCGCTGCTGCCCCGCCGGGGTGTGCGGTGGTGGCTGGTCGCTTCGGCGGTTCCGGCTCTGCTCGTCAACCACCTGCTGTGGACGGGGTGGTGAGCGGGACGGGGTGGTGAGCGCCCTCACCTGGTGTCCAGGTCCCGGCGGCGGAAGACCGCAAGTCCCAGCGTGATCAGTCCGGGAACTGAAGGGTGGATCCCAGATATCCGACGAGGAACGCGTACGGGCACGATGCGGGCCGCCGCCCCGGTCAGTTCGAGGACCAGGCTGCGGGCCCTTGCGCAGGCCCCCGCCAGCACCGGCGCGTCACGTGAGTAGCCGGGCCCCGCTCGCGGCCTGTTCCAGCAGTTCCTGAATTCGTAGTCCATGGGCGGCGTCGATGCCTGTGCTGCGCCCCGTGCGTACAGCGGTGGCGAACTCCTGTCGGAGGATCGGCCAGCACTCCTCGTGGTCGATGTCCGCCGTGTCGTAGATCAGTTCCTCGTCCGGGCCGAACAGCTCCACCCGGGTCTTCGTCCTTTCCACTCGCACACTGCCGGAGAGGGACGCCTGGCTGATGGCCCCGTTGGCGTGTTCACAGGTCAGTTCGATCCAGCGGCGTGGATCCCCGGCGGCGCGCACCGAGGTGATCGGGCCGACCGCGGTGTCCAGGAGGTCCAGCAGGTGGGGGCCGAGGTCGAGGAGCGCACCGTGTTCCAGGCGCCAGGAGGTGGCGAACTCGCCGCCGAGGAAGGCTCCGTGGAGGTAGCAGGAGCGGGCGCCCGCCACCTTGAGGGTGGCGGCCTTCGCGAGGAAGTCCCTGGTGGTCGGGTGGTACCTCTTGGTGAGGACCAGTTGGGAGACCACGCCGTGCTCCGCGACCGCGTCCGCGACCGCTCGGGCGCTCGCCAGATCCGTGCCCAGTGGCTTCTCCAGCAGCAGGGCGCGTCCGGCCGCCGCGGCTCGCGGAGCCAGGGTGGCCTGGACGGCGGGCGGTACCGCGAAGGCGACGGCCTCGCAGGTGTCGAGGAGTTCCTCGAAGGAACCGGCCGCCGTGGCCCCGTGGGCCGAGGCGATCTCCGCGGCCGCTTCGGGGCGGCGGGCCCAGACCGCCGTGAGTGCCGTCTCCGGGCCCGCGGCCAGTAGGCGGGCGTGCGTCGCGCGCGCCCACGGTCCGGCGCCCACGAGGCCGACCCGGACCGGTCGGCCGGTCCAGGCGTGCGGAAGGGGGGTGGTTGAGGACATGCTCGGCTCCGTCGTCGACGTGAGAGGGGTTCAGGCGGCGTCGCCGCTGCGGGCAAGGCCCGTGAGACGGGCGTCGGCCCGGTCGGGGGCGTACAGGTGCTCGACGACCATGACGCCGGCCCCTGCCAGGGCGGCCTTGTCCCCCAGTTCGGAGGTGACCACCTGAAGGCGGGCGGTGGTGCGGGGCATGGCCCGTTGGTAGATGAGTTCCCTGACGCCGGTCAGGAACGGGGTGCCGGCCAGATCGCCTCCGATCATCAGCACGCCCGGATTGAGCAGCGTGACGACGGTGACCAGCACCTCCCCGACCCGCTGACCGGCCTCGCGGGCCAGCCGTACGGCGTGCGGCTCGCCCGCGGCGAGGTGGGCGCGGACATCGGAACCCGAGGCGGTGGGGATACCCATCGCCGTCAGCTGCTCGGCGATCGACCGGCCGCTGGCGACGGCGGCCAGGCAGCCGTAGGAGCCGCACATGCACAGTGCGTCGGGGCGGTCGTGCAACCGGATGTGCCCGATGTCGCCGGCGCCGCCGTCGATGCCCCGGTAGATCTCGCCGCCGACGACCACTCCGGCGCCGATTCCCGTCGCTGCCTTGATCAGGACGAAGGCGTCGCACCGGGGATGGCCGGCCCGCTGTTCCGCGAGGGCCATCAGGTTGGCGTCGTTGTCGACGAAGACGGGCAGCGGGCCGGTCCCTGGCGCCGGGCCCACATGCTCCAGCCAGGCGTCGCGGAGTCGTTCGCGGACCGGGAAGCGGTCCCAGCCCGGCATGATCGGCGGCTGCACGATCTGCGCGGTCTCCCACTCGACGGGGCCCGGAACGGACAGTCCGATTCCGCAGACCTTGTCGGCGGATACCGCGGCCTCGGCGAGCAGCGGGCCGAACCAGCGGGCGAGTTCGTCCAGCACCCGGTCGGGTCCGTCGGCGATGACCAGGTCGCCGGTGTGCTCGGCGAGGGTCCTGCCCGCGAGGTCGAGGACGGCCGCGCGCGCATGCCGGGTCTCCAGATCCGCGACGAGCACCACCGCGTGGGTGGGGTCGAACTCCAGGCGCGCCGAGGGGCGTCCGCCGGTGGAGGTGCCGGTGGCGCCGCGCAGCCAGCCCGCGCCGAAGAGCTGGTCGAGCCGGTGTCCCACGGTCGACCGGGAGAGGCCGGTGGCCTGTTGGAGCTCTCCGCGTGTGGTGGCCTCACCGCTGCGGATGAGCCGCAGCAGATGTCCCGCGCTGGCCTGGTTTCCTGCCATCCCCGCCATCCTAGTTCGATCATCGGCGTTCCGTCGCCGCCCGATGCCGGTGCCCGGTGAGTGGGCGTCAGCTCTTGTCGGCCCCGCTGGTCAGCCCCTCGGTGAGCAGCCGTTCGGCGGCGAAGAACAGCAGTACCACGGGGATCGTGAGGACGACGGAGCCGGCCATCAGTACGGTCTTGGACACCTCGATGCCGTTGGCCAGCTGCTGGAGTCCCAGGGAGACCGTCCAGGCGTCGGGGTCGGCTGCCAGGAAGAGGAGGGCGAAGAGGAATTCGTTCCACGCGATCATGAAGACGTACAGCCCGGTGGCCATCAGGGTCGGCATCGCCAGCGGCAGGATGATCCTGCGGACGGTCTGCAGCCGTGAGGCGCCGTCGATCGCGGCGGCTTCCTCGATGCTGAACGGGATGGTGACGAAGTAGTTCTTCAGCATGTAGATCGACACGGGGACGGTCTGGGCGATGTAGACGATCGCGAGGCCGACGAGGCTTCCGGAAAGTCCCATCTTGGCGAACATGACGAAGAGCGGCACGGCGAGCAGGGTCGCCGGGAAGAGGTAGACAGCCAGGAAGAGCGCGCTGACCTGACGGCCGCCGAAGAACTTCAGCCGGCTGACCGCGTAGGCGCCGGGTACGGCGGCGGCCAGGGTGAGCAGGACGGTGGCGATGGCGACGAGCGCCGAGTTGAGCAGCATGCCGAGGAAGCCCTGGCCGCCCTCGGACGCGGGCTTCAGGACGCTCTCGTACGTGGTGAGGGTGATGTTCTTCGCCGACACCCAGAGGCTGCCGGGGTCCTGGAGCAGTGCGTCGATGGGCTTCACCGAGAGCGTCAGCATGTAGTAGAAGGGCAGGATGGTGATCGCCACCAGGAAGACGATCACGATGCGGCGCAGGGTTCCGAAGAGGAGTTCCTCGAAACGCGCGCGGGTCAGCGGGGTCCTGGGCCGCCGCGCGGTGGGCGGGGAGTCCGCGGTCCGCTCGGGTCGGACGCTTTCCAGGGTCGGGGTGGCGGTCATGCCGATTCCTCCTGCACCTTCTTGGCGAAGAACCTGAAATAGACGCCCAGGAGAACCATGAGCACCACGGCGAGGACGAGCGCCTGCGCGGAGGCGGCTCCGACGTCGAAGCGCGAGGTCAGGAAGTCGTAGACCCGTACGGCCACGACGTCCGTGCCCGAGCCGCCGCCGGTGAGCAGATAGATGTCGTCGAACTTGTTGAACGTCATGATGAAGCGCAGCACGGACAGCAGGGCGATGACAGGCATCAGCTGCGGCAGCAGGACGTGGCGGAAACGCTGGGAGACGGTGGCGCCGTCCACCTCCGCGGCCTCCTCCAGAGAGGCCGGTACCGCCTGGAGGCGGGCCAGCATGAAGAGGAAGGCGAAGGGGAAGTAGCGCCAGGCCTCGAAGGCGATGACGGTGAGCAGTGCGAGCGGGATGTCGAAGTGGATTCCGAGGACGCCCACTTCGTAGGACCGGGTCGACAGGAAGGCGATCGGGTCGTCCCAGCCGAAGAACCTTCGTCCCCAGTCGTTGACGAAGCCGTACTGCGGGCTGAGCGCCATCTCCCAGACGAAGGCGACCGCGACGACGGGGGCGACGTACGGCAGGAGCATCGCCGCGCGAAGGACGCCGCGGCCGCGGAAGGGCCTGCGTAGTGCGAGGGCGGCGGTCAGGCCGAGGACGACCGATCCGGCGGTGGCCCCGACGGTGTACAGGAGCGTGGTGCCCAGGCTGCTCCAGAAGCCGGGCGAGCCGAAGACCTGGGAGAAGTTGTCCAGGGTCCAGCGGCCGAAGAGGCCGTTCTCCTGGATGCCGACGAGCTTGGCGTTCTGGAAGGCGAGCAGGACGGTCCACGCGATGGGCAGGAGCACCACGACGAGGACGACCAGGAAGGTGGGGGTGACGAAGGCGAGTCCCGCGCGGTTCTCCCTGCTGTCCGCCGATCGCGGCTGGGTGCGGCGCTTCTTCGCGTCGCGCTGGAGTGTGCTCATGGGTCGGTTACCTCGGTGAGGGGGCGGTGTGCGGCGTCCGGCCACGGCTACTGGTGCCGGGGGCCGCCGGTTACTGGAGGGACTTCTGGAGGGCGGCCACTTCGTCGTTGGCCTCCTTCGCGGCCTCCTTCGGTGAGATCTGGCCGCTGGTCATCGCGCCGATCGCCTTGGCGACGGGAAGTTCGCCGTTGGTCGCGCCGACGAGGGTTCCCTGTCCCTGGGTGAGCCCCCAGCGCTTCATGTCGCCGACCCCGTCGACGAGCCGGTCCAGCAACTCGGGCGGGAAGGCCTTCTGCAGGGACTCGCGGCGGTCGACGCCCATGACGCTGCCCCGCCAGGCCCGCTCGAAGGAGCCGGGGGCCTGCGGAGTGCCGGTGCGGACCGGGATCTTGCCTTCGGGCGCCATGCCGAACCAGTCCTCGTAGCCCTTGTTCATCATGTACTCGATGAAGGCGCGGGAGGCACCGGTCTCGGCGGTCCTGGTGACGGTCCAGGAGGTGATCTCGCCGAACTGGGCGGGTTTCTCGCCGTCCGGGCCCTGGAGGGAGGTGACGACCTCGGTGTTACGGGCGAGGAAGCCCGGGTCCTTCTTGCACTCGGGGCAGCTGGGCAGGGCGTCCTTACGGAGGCCGGCCAGCTCGTCCAGCAGGAAGGAGGACCAGACCATCATCGACGACGTGCCGGAGAAGTAGGAGGCGCGGGTGGTGTCCACGCTCTGCGTTCCGGGCGCGCCGTGCTTGCGGGCGAGGTCGTCGTAGGCGGTGAACGCGGCCTCGCAGGCCGGTGAGTCGAGGGCGGGGTCACCGGCCTCGTCGACCAGTTCGCAGCCGTTGGCCAGGGCGAGGTCCTCGAAGCTCTGCTGGGTGAAGACATCCGAGGGGTCGGTGGCCAGCGAGATGCCGTCGCGGCCGTCCCCGTCCAACTCGGCTGCCGCCTTCAGCGCGCGGCCGTAGCTGTCCGGTGCCCGCAGGCCGGCGTCCGCGAAGCGGTCCTTTCGGTAGACGAGGAGCTGGAGCCAGGCGTCGGAGGGGACGCCGAGCCGGGTGCCGCCGTCCTCGGTGAGCGCGAGCGCGTTGGGGTTGAACGTCTTCGGGCCCAGGTCCTCGACGATCCGGTCGGCGATCTCGGTGTTGAGCAGTCCGTTGCCGTACATCTGCCAGACCTGACCCATGGGGACGGCCCCGATGACGTCGGGGAGCTCCCCGGCCGCCGCCGCCGACATGATCAGCTGGGGCAGCTGCGCCTCGTCGACACCGACGAGGTCGACCTTGATCCCGCTCTCCTTCTCGAAGCGGCTGACGACCTTCCGCGTCGCGGCCATGCGCGGTGGCAGGTTCTCCTGCGACCACACCGTGATCCTGTTGTCGGCCCGCCCCTTTTCGCCGGAGCCACCGGAGCAGCCGGCCAGCAGACCTGCGGCCAGGGTCACGGCGAGCCCCGTCAGGGCCGCCCTTGACCGTCGGACTTTCATCACCATTCTGTGTCCTCACGCCACTTACGCATTTTCCGCAAGCATCACAGCACCACTTTTGCCGGTTGACAAGACATAAGCTTCAGATATCTTCGACTTAAGTCAGCGAGCAGCACACCTCCCAGCAGTACGGAGACCCCGTGGAACGCGTCGTCCAGTTCACCGGCCCCCGCCAGGTCCAAGTCGCCGAGCACGAGAGTGCTCCCCTTCCGGCCGGGCATCTGCGGGTACGTACTCGCTATTCCGGCATCTCGGCGGGCACCGAACTCACCGCCTACCGGGGGACGAATCCCTACCTGACCCGAACCTGGGACGCCGAGAGCCGGCTGTTCCGCGACGGGGCCGCCGGTATCGAGTACCCGGTGGCCGGCTGGGGCTACTCCGAGGTCGGCGAGGTCACCGAGGTCTCCCCCGAGCTGGTCTCCACCCCCGGCATGCCCGCCGTCGGCGACCTGGTCTGGGGTATCTGGGGCCATCGCAGCGAAGGCGTGGTCCCGGCGGTCCGGATGATCGGCCACACCCTGCCCGCCGGACTCGAACCGCTCGCCGGAGCGTTCGCCCGGGTCGGCGCCATCGCGTACAACGCGATCCTCGCCGCCGACATCCATCTCGGCGAGGACGTCGCGGTCTTCGGGCAGGGGGTCATCGGTCTGCTCACCACCCGCCTCGCCCAGCTCAGCGGCGCCCGGGTCACCGCGGTCGACGCCATCGAGAGCCGCCTCGCGACCGCGCTCACGTACGGGGCGCGGCACACCCTCAACGCGCGCACCGACGAGGTCGCGATGCGCATCCGCGAGGCCACCGGCGGGGCGGGCGCCGATGTCGCCATCGAGATCAGCGGCGTCCATCCGGCCCTGCACGAGGCAGTACGCGCGGTGACCGTGGGCGGCCGCGTCGTCGCCTCCGGGTTCTACCAGGGCGACGGCACGGGACTGCGGCTGGGCGACGAGTTCCACCACAACCGGGTCCAGCTGATCTCCTCGCAGATCGGCGGGGTGCCGCCCCAGCTGGCCGGCCGGTGGACCGTCGAACGGCTCCAGCAGACGTTCCTGTCCCTGGTGGCCGAGGGCCAGGTCGATGTGAAGTCCCTGGTCAGCCATGTCGTACCGGTGGCCGATGCCGCCGACGCCTACGTCCTGCTCGACGAGCGGCCCGCCGAGGCTCTCCAGGTCGTCCTGGAGTTCTGAGCCCCGCCGCCCCAACCGCCCCCGCCGTCCACGCGGTCGAGTCCGGCCCGGCCGTCGCCGACGGACCGGACCCCCGCGCCCCCAGCGCCGAAAGGCATCCACCCCATGCTCAAGACCGCCTGCCAGGAACAGCTTCTTCCCGGCGACTCGCTCCAGGAGAAATGGGCCTTCGCCCAGGACGCCGGGTTCGACGCCATCGAACTGCGCTCCAAGGGTGACTTCCACTTCCGCGACCGGTTGCCCGAGCTGACCCGGGCCGCCGCCGACGGCGTGGTCATGCCGACCGTCTGCGTCGACATGCTCCACTTCTTCGCCGCCTTCGACGAGAGCCTGCGCCGTGACGCGCTGGACCAGATGAAGTCCCAGATCAGCGTTGCGGCACAGATCGGCGCGCTGGGCGTGCAGACCCCCGCCTCCTACGGAATGTTCTCCCGCCGGCTGCCGCCCTTCGAGCCGCCGCGCACCGAGGAGCAGGACCGCGAGGTACTGCTGTCGGGCCTCACCGAGCTCGGCGAGCACGCCCGCAAGGAGGGCGCGGAGCTCTTTCTGGAGCCCCTCAACCGGTACGAGGACCACATGGTCAACCGCCTGGAGCAGGCAGCCGAGCTGATCCGCACGGTGGGCCTGGACTCGGTGCGCATCGGCATCGACAGCTACCACATGAACATCGAGGAAGCCGATCCCGCCGCCGCCATCCTCGCGGCCGCCCCCTACATCGGCCATGCCCAGGTCAGCGACTCCAACCGGTTCCAGCCCGGCGCGGGCCACCTGGACTGGCCCGCCTGGATCGGCGCGCTGCACACCATCGGCTACGAGGGCCACCTCGCCGCCGAGTGCCGTCTGACGGGCGACCCCGTCGCGGCCGTCCGCTCCATCCCGGCGTTCCTGCGGAGGTCCGGCGCGTGACGACGCTCCTCACCACTCCCGTGCCCGCCGCCACCGGAGACCTGACGCTCCGGCGCGGCGCGGCACGGGTCCTGCTCACCAACTGGACCGGCGCCTCCACCGTCCCCTCCCGCGGTCTGTACCCCCACCAGTGGAGCTGGGACTCCGCGTTCATCGCCATCGGCCTGCGCCACCTGTCGGTACGCCGTGCCCAGCGCGAGCTGGAGAGCCTGCTCGGCGCCCAATGGGCCGACGGACGCGTCCCGCACATCGTCTTCAACCCGGCGGTGCCGCTGGACGCGTACTTCCCCAGCCCCGACTTCTGGCGCTCCTCACGGGCCGGAGCCGCAGCGGGCTCTCCGGCCGGAACCGAGACCTCCGGCATCGTCCAGCCGCCCGTGCACGCGCTGGCCGCCTGGCTCGTCCACCTCGCCGACCCGGGCACCTCACGCCGGCGCGGCTTCCTGAAGAGGGTGTACGGCGCCCTGGCCGCCTGGCACGAGTACCTCACCGGCCCGCGCGACCTGGGGGGCGGCCGGCTGGCCTCGGTGGTGCACCCGTGGGAGGCCGGGATGGACAACAGTCCTTGCTGGGACAAGCCACTGGAACGGGTCGAGCCGATGACCCCGGGCAGCTACCGGCGGGCCGACCTCGACCACGGACAGCCCGCCGAGCGCCCCACCGATCTGGACTACGGGCGCTATGTGCGGCTGGCGGCCGACTACCGCGACGCGGGATACACCGATGCGCGGGGCAGCCACGCCTTCGCGATCGAGGATCCGTGCGTCAACGCCCTGCTGATCGTGTCGGAGCACGCGCTCGCCCGGATCGCGGCGGAGGCCGGGGCGGACCCCGCCCGCCACGAGGAGCGGGCCGAGCGACTCAAGGCGGCTCTGGTGGAGCGGCTCTGGTCGCCCACCGCCGGCATGTTCCTCTGTCACGACGTGGTCGGGGGCGGGCTGATCGCCGAGCGCAGCGTCGCCGGGCTCGTGCCCCTCGTCGTGCCCGGGCTGCCGCCGCACATCGTGCGGGCCCTGATCGCCACGGCGACGGGCGACGGCTTCCGCCTCGGTGAGGTGCCGATGGCGCCCAGCTACGACTTCTCCGGCGCGGCCTTCGACGCGTCCCGCTACTGGCGCGGGCCCGCGTGGTTCAACACCAACTGGCTGCTGGAGCGGGGGCTGAGGCAGTACGGCTACGGTTCTGCCGCCGACGCGCTGCGCGGGGCCATGCTCGCCGCGGCCGGCTCCAGCGGCTTCTCCGAATACGTCGACCCGGTCACCGCGCAGGCGCGCGGCACCAGGAACTTCGGCTGGACGGCCGCCCTCGCCCTGGACCTGCTGGCCACCGCGCCGGTGGCGAACGGCGAAACGGACCCCGGCCTCACCGAGGGAGCGGACACGTGAACGACGGGCAAGGCCCCACGCTGGTGCGCTCGGGCACCTTCGCTGTCCTGGGCACCGACGGCTCCATCACCGGCCGGGGCGGCACGACCCCGGACGGACTCTTCCATCGCGACGCCCGCCATCTGAGCCGACTGGCCCTGAGCGTGGGCGGCACCGCCCCGACCGTCCTGGTGCCGTCCTCGGGAGAGCACTCCGCCCGGTGCGTTCTCACCCCGCCGGGCACCCGGGACGAGCCGGCGGACTACACGATCTTTCGCGAACAGGCTGTGGGCGAGGGCGTACTGACGGAGCATCTGCGGCTGGTCAACAACCTCCCCTCCCCCGTCACGGCGATCCTCGTGTTCACCCTGGACGCCGACTTCGCCGACCAGTTCGAACTGCGCTCCGACAAACGCCGCTACCTCAAGGAGGGCGCGGAGCGAGCGGCGGAGGCCGGGCCGGACGGGGTCACCTTCAGCTACCGGCGCGGTCACTGGCTCTCCCGCACAGCCGTGCACGCGAGCCCTGCCCCCGCCTCCGTCCGGCCCGACGGTGACGAGGGCACCGCGCAGCGGCTGGAATGGCGGCTGGACGTGCCTGCCCACGGCTCGGCGAGCCTCACGCTCACCGCCACGGCGTACGCCCACGGCGCGCCGGCGTCCGCAGCCGTGACCACGCCGCAGGAGGCCCGCTCCGAAACGGCCCGCGACACCGAGGCCTTCACCGACGTCCCGCTGTCGCTGCCGGCCGACGCGCCCGCTTCGCTGGCCGCCGCCTGCGCCCGGGGGCTGAGCGATCTGGCGGGACTCCGGGTGCCGGTGACCGGCACGGGCGGGGAGCTCGTCCGGGTGCCCGGCGCCGGGGTTCCATGGTTCCTCACCCTCTTCGGCCGGGACTCCCTGCTCACCTCTCTGTTCGCCCTGCCCTACCGACCGGAACTCGCCGCGGCCACTCTGAGCGCGCTGGCCGCGACCCAGGGAACCGGTCACGACCCGGACCGGGGCGAGCAGCCGGGACGCATCGTCCACGAGATCCGGCACGGCGAGCTGGCCCACTTCCGCCAGGTCCCGTACGGCCGCTACTACGGCTCGATCGACGCCACCCCGCTCTTCCTCGTACTCCTGGAGAAGTACACGCGGGCCACCGGCGACCCCTCACCCGCCTCCCGGTGGGAGGGGCCGGCGCGGGCGGCGGTGGACTGGATGTTCCGCGACGGCGGACTCGACGAGCACGGATACCTGGTCTACACCCCCGATGTGCGGGGTCTGGTCAACCAGAACTGGAAGGACTCCGCCGGAGCGGTCTGCTTTGCCGACGGCACGCAGGCCGAGGGGCCCATCGCGGTGTCCGAGGCACAGGGGTACGCCTACGACGCGCTGGTGCGCACCGCTCGGCTGGCACGCACCTGCTGGAGCGACGCGGCGTACGCCGAGCGGCTGGAGCGGGCCGCCGCCGAGCTCCGCGACCGCTTCTCGCGTGACTTCTGGATGCCGGAGGCCGACTTCCCCGCGCTCGCCCTGGACGGCCGGGGCCGTCAGGCCGACGCACTGGCCTCGGACGCCGGTCACCTGCTGTGGTCGGGCATCCTCGACGCGGAACAGGCCGGGCGGGTGGGACGGCGCCTGATGGAGCCCGACTTCTTCTCCGGGTGGGCTGTGCGGACGCTGGCCTCGGGACAGCGGGCGTACCACCCGCTCTCCTACCACCGCGGCAGCTGCTGGCCCCACGACAACGCGGTGATCCTGCTGGGCCTCGCCCGCCACGGCCTGGCCGACGAGGCACGCACGCTGTCCCAGGGCCTGTTGGACGCCTCCGCGTATTACGGCCACCGGCTGCCGGAGGTGCTCGCGGGATACGGACGTACCGAGCACTCGCGCCCCGTGCCCTACCCCCACTCCTGCTCGCCGCAGGCCTGGGCGACCGCCACGCCGCTGGCCGTCCTCAGTGCGCTGCGGCGGCTGCGCCCGGCGTGATGCCGCTCCAGGGCCGTCTATGAGGCACCGAATCGGCGTGGAGGCGCTCCGACCGCGCCCAGCCGTGTGGTGGAGAGGTCATGGGCTGCCCATGACGACCGGGCGGCGGGACGGACACGGCGGCAGAGGCGGCTCAGCGAGCGTCTGCCGCTGAGCCGTCGGTCCGGCACGGCTCCGGCCGGACGCCGGACGCTCAGCGCATCGCGTCCCCGCCGTGTCACCGCATCCCCGCCGTGCTGGCGGGCCGTACCG
>NZ_JBHXJG010000111.1:0-23327 GCF_042723425.1 Streptomyces sp. NPDC058375
ACTCCGGTCGGAGTGCCGCCCCTCCTCGCGTTGCGTGCCGGATGCCAGGTCAGTCGAGGGCGAGGCTCCGCATGACCAGGCCCGTGGCCGGCTTCGGGCCGAACGACGTCGACTTGCGGGGCATCGTGACGCCCTGCCGGGCCAGGTCCCGGACGACCTCCTCGCGCACGGGGTGCATGAGGATCGCCGTGGCGCCGAGGCGTTCCGCCTGTTCGACCGCTGCCGCGGTGTCGTGGATGTAGCCGATGTGCTCGGGCGCGTCGGGGATCCGCCACACCTCGTCGAGCAGCGCGGAGTGCAGGACCGTCGCGTCGAGGGTGCGCCAGGCGTCGGGGCGGTCCGCCCGGACGGTGCGGGCCAGCAGGGCCGGGTCGGGGCGGTCCACCAGGTGGAAGCCCCCGTCGCCGGCGAGGAGGAACGCGTTGCCGGCAGCCGCCGCTTCGGCCAGGGAGTCGAGCGCTCGGGGGAGCGGCCCTTCGACCTGCTGGACTCGGAAGTGGCCGGCGAGCGCCTTCAGGGCCCGGGAGACGGGCAGGCCGCGCAGGAGCCGGTGGATGGCGCGGACCTGGAGCGGGTGGCGGGCCGTGTCGACGAGGAGGACCAGGCCGTAGTCCCAGGGGCCCGGGGCGGTCTGTTCCCGCTGGAGCCGCAGGTAGGTGGCCCAGCGGTGGTGGCCGTCCGCGATGAGCGCCTGGTGCCGGGCGAGGTCCGTCTCGATCTCTCGCCGGTCCGACGCATCCGTCACGGCCCAGAGCCGGTGGCGGAAGCCGTCCTCCGTCGTCGTGGCGAGCAGTGGTTCCCGCAGGACCGTGCGGTCGATCACCGCCGCCGCCCCCGTCGGCGTACCCTCGTCGCCGCGGTACGTCAGCAGCAGCGGCTCCAGATGCGCCCCCGTCGTACGCATCAGCTCCGCGCGGTCCGCGACGACGTCGTCCATGACGTCCTCGTGGGGCAGCACGATGCCCTCGGCGGCGGGGGAGAGGGCCAGGGCGCCGATCAGGCCCCGCTGGGAGATCTCGTCGTTCCGCTGCTCGTAGACGTACAGCACCGGGTCCGGGTCCGGGGCGAGGACCCCCTCGGCCAGCCAGCGGTCCAGTGTGGCGGCTGCCTGCCGGTGCCGGTCCCGGGCCGTGTCGGCCTGGGGGAGGATGAGGCGCACGATGTTGTGCGGATCCGCGGACTCCAGGTGGTGCAGCCCGTCCGGCCGGACGACCACGTCGTACGGGGGCGAGGTCACGGCCGCAAGGCTGCCGACCCGCTCGGGGACGTAACGCAGTCCGCGGAACGGGATCAGCCGCAGCCCCTGGTCGACGGGACCTGAAGTGTTCATCAGGGCATCGTATGTGTGCAGGGGGCATACGCGATGATCGGGGCAGATGCAGAGCAAAGAGGAGCGAGTCATATGAGCCACCAGCAGGACAGGGTCCGGCCGGCGGGGAGCAGCACGGCGCTGAGCGAGGCGTACGACACGGCTCTCCTCGATCTGGACGGGGTCGTGTACGCGGGCGGGGAGGCCATCGTCCACGCCGTCGAGTCGCTGGCGGCCGCCCGGACCGGGGGCATGCACCTCGCGTACGTCACCAACAACGCCCTGCGGACGCCCGACGCGGTGGCGGAGCACCTGACGGAGCTGGGTGTGCCCGCCGAACCCTCCGACGTGATCACCTCCGCCCAGGCCGTCGCCCGGCTGGTCGCCGATCAACTGCCGCCCGGGGCCCGGGTGCTGGCGATCGGCGGCGAGGGGCTGCGGGTCGCGCTGCGCGAGCGCGGACTGGTGCCCGTGGAGTCGGCGGACGACGACCCGGCCGCCGTGGTTCAGGGGTACGGCGGGCCGGACATGACGTGGGGGCGGTTCGCCGAGGCGAGTTACGCGATCCGGCGCGGGCTGCCGTGGTTCGCGTCCAACACCGACCTGACCATCCCGAGCGCCCGGGGCATCGCACCCGGCAACGGGGCCGCGGTCGAGGTCGTACGGATCGCCACCGGGGCCGAGCCGCAGGTCGCCGGGAAGCCGCTGCCGCCGATGCACCGCGAGACCGTGCTGCGGACCGGGGCGAAGCGGCCGATCGTCGTCGGGGACCGGCTGGACACGGACATCGAGGGCGCGTTCAACGGGGGTGTGGACTCGCTGCTGGTGCTGACCGGGGTGACCGACCCGGCCCAGTTGCTGGCCGCCCCGCCGGAGCACCGGCCGACCTATGTGGACCGGGACCTGCGGGGGCTGCTGACGGGGCAGCCCGAGGTGACGCCGGCCGGTGACGGGTACCGGTGCGGGGGCTGGACGGCTGCTGTGCGCGCGGACGCGTTGGTCCTGGAAGGGGAAGGCGATCCGCTCGACGGGCTGCGGGCGCTCTGCGCGGCCGCCTGGGCCTTCGCCGGTCCGGGCGTGTGCGAGCTGGAGAGCGGGAAGGCTGTCGCCGGGCTCGGGCTCTGAACGGACGCCCGGCGCTGCCGTCCGGCGCCCCCTGCCCACGAGGGCGTTGGGGGCGTGGGGCGGTGGCCGGGACCGTGGCGTAAAGGGAAGATAGGCTAACCTAACCTGGTGCTGCTCGGTGGTCTGCCCGTGCCCCGCGCCGTGCCGCTCCACCTCACCGACTCCGGGAGTACGACCATGCAGCGCCTCACCGCAGAATCGGTGACCCTCGGCTACGACCAGCGGGTCATCACCGAGAACCTCTCGGTCGAGATCCCCGACAACTCCTTCACCGTGATCGTCGGGCCCAACGCCTGCGGAAAGTCGACCCTGCTGCGGGCGCTGGCCCGGATGCTGAAGCCGAGCCGGGGGCAGGTGCTGCTGGACGGGCAGACCATCCACCAGTTGCCGGCGAAGAAGGTCGCCCGGACACTGGGGCTGCTGCCGCAGTCCTCCATAGCCCCCGACGGGATCACCGTCGCCGACCTCGTCGCCCGCGGCCGCTACCCCCACCAGGGGCTGCTGCGGCAGTGGTCGCCGGAGGACGAGCGGGTGGTCGAGGAGTCGATGGAGTCCACCGGCGTCGCCGAGCTGGCCGATCGCTATGTCGACGAACTGTCCGGCGGTCAGCGTCAGCGGGTCTGGATCGCCATGGCGCTGGCCCAGCAGACGCCGCTGCTGCTGCTCGACGAGCCGACGACGTACCTCGACATCCAGCACCAGATCGACGTACTGGACCTGTGCGCCGAGCTGCACGAGACGCAGGGGCGCACGCTGGTCGCGGTGCTCCACGACCTGAACCACGCCGCGCGGTACGCCACGCATCTCATCGCGATGCGGAACGGGGCGATCGTCGCGGAGGGCGCGCCCTCGGACGTCGTCGACGCGGAGCTGGTGGAGCGGGTGTTCGGGATGCGGTGCCAGGTGATCGACGATCCGGAGACGGGGACGCCGCTCGTCGTGCCGGCCGCGCGTAAGGCGCGGAAGGTTGCCGCCTGAGGATGGGCTGCGGTGCCGGGCGCGCCCCGGTGGGTGCTTTGTCCTCAATCGCCGGACGGGCTTGATTTTGACGCCCGTACGTCCTTGATCGGGCTTACAGCAAGGACCTCAGTTTCAGCAGGTCTCTGAAGCCTGCCTCCAGGCGTACGCGGCCCGATGCCCACGCCTTCGCGAAGTTCAGGTCGCCGTCCACCAGGGCCACCAGGTCGTCGCCCGTCATCGCGAGCCTGATCTCGGCCTTCTCGCGGGGTGGCCCCTCGACCGTGTCCTGTACCCGGATCCGGCCATCGGCCAGCCGGCCGGTGAACGTGATGTCGAGGTCCTTGATGTGACAGCTCAGCGAGCGGTCGAGGGCAGCGGTGCTGCGCACCTCGCCCTCGGCGGCTGCGAGGTTGTCGGAAAGTCTGTTGAGCGCGCTGCGGCACTCCGCCATGGTCGCCATCGTGCTCGACGGTACACCGGCCTGTCGATGTAGCGTTTCGGCATGAGCGACTGGACGCCGGAGGCGGGGACACCGCCCGTGAGCACGCCCGATGAGCCGGTGACCGATGAGCCGGCCGCCGGGGCGGTCTCCTTCGAGCCCGCCGGGCCCGCGCCCCTCGGGGTCGTGCGCACCCCCACCGGGCACGCCGCGGTGGACGGCCGGCTGGAGCGTCTGGCCGACGTCGACCACCTCCCGGCGGACGGGCACATCGAGGTGTACGAGGATGTACACCGTGGCCTGCGGTCCGAGCTGACCTCGCTGGACGCCCGTCCGGCCGCCGCACCCGGTCCCGTACCCACGCCTTCGCACCGCACGCAGGACACGCGTCCCGACACGCGTCACGACAACAGGAGCTGAACCGAACGTGGCAGGAGTGGCACGTCGCCGCCTCGACGCCGAGCTGGTACGCCGCAAGCTCGCCCGCTCGCGCGAACACGCGAGCCAGCTGATCGCCGCGGGGCGCGTGACCGTCGGCCGCACCACCGCGACCAAACCCGCCACCCAGGTCGAGACGGCCGCCGCGATCGTCGTCACCCAGGACGACGACGACCCGGACTACGTCTCGCGCGGCGGGCACAAGCTGGCCGGGGCGCTCGCCGCCTTCGTCCCGCTGGGGCTGACGGTGGAAGGGCGGCGGGCGCTGGACGCGGGAGCCTCCACCGGCGGGTTCACCGATGTGCTCCTGCGGGCCGGGGCCCGGCAGGTCGTCGCCGTGGACGTCGGCTACGGGCAGCTCGCCTGGTCGCTGCGGTCCGATGAACGGGTCGTCGTCAAGGACCGTACCAACGTACGGGAGTTGACCGTGGAGGACATCGACGGGGAGGCGGTCGACCTGGTGGTGGGTGACCTGTCCTTCATTCCGCTGGGCCTCGTGCTGCCCGCCCTCGCCCGCTGCGCCGCGCCCGACGCGGACCTGGTCCTCATGGTCAAGCCGCAGTTCGAGGTGGGCAAGGAGCGGCTGGGCAGCGGCGGAGTGGTGCGGAGCCCGGAGCTGCGTGCCGAAGCCGTACGGGAAGTGGCGCGGCGGGCCTGGGCGCTCGGGCTCGGCGTGCGCGCGGTGACGGCCAGTCCGCTGCCAGGGCCTTCGGGCAACGTCGAGTACTTTCTGTGGCTGCGGGCCGGCGCACCTGAGCTGGATCCCGCGGATGTCGACCGTGCAGTGGCGGAGGGGCCCCGTTGACGACGAATGTGACGACCGATACGGCACGAACAGTCTTCCTGCTGGCGCACACCGGCCGCCCGGCCGCGATCCGCAGCGCGGAGCTCGTCGTGCAGGGGCTGCTGCGCAACGGGCTCGGCGTACGCGTCTCGGCGGCCGAGGCGGCCGATCTGCCGCTGCCGGACGCCGTGGAGACGGTCACCGACACCAGCCCCTCCGCCGTCGACGGCTGCGAACTGCTGATCGTCCTCGGCGGTGACGGCACCCTGCTGCGCGGCGCGGAGTTCTCCCGCGCCTCCGGGGTGCCGATGCTCGGCGTCAACCTCGGACGCGTCGGCTTCCTCGCGGAGGCCGAACGTGACGACCTCGACAAGGTGGTCTCCCGGGTCGTCACCCGCGACTACGACGTCGAGGAACGCATGACGATCGACGTCCTCGTGCACAGCAACGGCGACGTCGTCCACACCGACTGGGCGCTCAACGAGGCGGCGGTGCAGAAGGTGTCGCCCGAGCGGATGCTCGAAGTCGTCCTGGAGATCGACGGCCGTCCCGTCACCGGGTTCGGCTGCGACGGGATCGTCTGCGCGACCCCGACCGGTTCGACCGCGTACGCCTTCTCGGCGGGCGGGCCCGTCGTCTGGCCCGAGGTCGAGGCGCTGCTGATGGTCCCGATCAGCGCCCACGCCCTGTTCGCCAAGCCGCTGGTGACCTCGCCCACCTCCGTGCTCGCCGTGGAGGTCCAGCCGCACACGCCGCACGGGGTGCTCTGGTGCGACGGGCGGCGGACCGTGGAGCTGCCCGCCGGCGCCCGGGTCGAGGTGCGGCGCGGGGCCGTGCCCGTACGGCTGGCGCGGCTGCACCAGGCCTCGTTCACCGACCGGCTGGTGGCGAAGTTCGCGCTGCCCGTTTCGGGGTGGCGGGGCCTGCCGCACTGACGTTCACCGAGGCCGGCCGACGGCCCCCGTAACCCTCAGGAATCCTCGGGAGAGTGAATCCGGGAGCGGGGGCCGTCGCGCGTCCGGCCCGGGACCTCGTAAGGTCATGTCCGTGTTGGAGGAGATGCGGATACGGTCGCTCGGAGTCATCGACGACGCGGTGGTGGAGCTGTCACCCGGTTTCACCGCGGTGACGGGTGAGACCGGCGCGGGCAAGACCATGGTCGTCACGAGCCTCGGGCTGCTGCTCGGCGGGCGCGCTGACCCCGCTCTCGTACGGGTCGGGGCCAAGGCCGCGGTCGTCGAGGGCCGGATCACCGTGTCCGAGGGCGACGCGGCGGCGCTGCGGGCCGAGGAGGCCGGGGCGGAACTCGACGACGGTGCGCTGCTCATCAGCCGTACCGTTTCGGCCGAAGGGCGCTCACGGGCCCACCTCGGCGGCAGATCCGTGCCGGTGGGGGTCCTCACCGAGCTGGCGGACGAACTCGTCGCCGTGCACGGGCAGACCGACCAGCAGGGCCTGCTCAAGCCCGCCCGGCAGCGCGGCGCCCTGGACCGGTACGCCGGGGACGGGGTGGAGGTCCCGCACGCCAAGTACGTGGCCGCCTACCGTCGCCTGCGGGCCGTCGCGGCCGAGCTGGAGGAGCTGACCACCCGGGCCCGGGAGCGGGCCCAGGAGGCGGACCTGCTGCGCTTCGGGCTGAACGAGGTCGCCGCCGTCGAGCCGTTGCCGGGGGAGGACGTCGAACTGGCCGCCGAGGCGGAACGGCTCGGGCACGCCGAGGCCCTTGCCTCCGCCGCCGCCCTCGCGCACACCGCGCTGGCGGGCAACCCGGAGGACCCGGAGAGCGTCGACGCCACCACGGTGGTCGCCGCCGCCGGGCAGGCCCTGGACGGGGTCCGCGCCCACGACCCGGCGCTGGCCGCGCTGGCGGACCGGGTGGGCGAGATCTCCATCCTGCTCGCCGATGTCTCCGGTGAGCTGGCCGGGTACGCCGACCAGCTCGACGCCGACCCGCTGCGGCTGGCCGCCGTGGAGGAGCGCCGGGCCGCGCTGACCACCCTCACGCGTAAGTACGGCGAGGACATCGCGGCCGTACTCGCCTGGGCGCAGGAGGGCGCGGGCCGGCTCACCGAGCTGGAGGGCGACGACGAGCGGATCGGCGAGCTGACCGCCGAGCGTGACGGGCTGCGGGCCGAACTCTCCGTGCTCGGGCAGGCGTTGTCCGATGCCCGTACGGAGGCCGCCGCCCGGTTCGCCGATGCGGTGACCGAGGAGCTGGCCTCGCTCGCCATGCCGCACGCCCGGGTCTCCTTCGCCATCCGGCAGACCGAGGCGGCGGACGAGGCGTCCGGCATCGACATCGGCGGGCGGAGCGTCGTCTACGGCCCTTCGGGCGCCGACGAGGTGGAGCTGCTGCTCGCCCCGCACCCGGGCGCCCAGCCCCGGCCGATCGCCAAGGGCGCTTCGGGCGGCGAGCTGTCCCGGGTGATGCTCGCGGTGGAGGTCGTCTTCGCGGGCTCCGACCCGGTGCCCACGTACCTCTTCGACGAGGTCGACGCGGGCGTCGGCGGCAAGGCGGCGGTCGAGGTCGGCCGCCGGCTCGCCAAGCTCGCCAAGTCGGCGCAGGTGGTCGTCGTGACCCACCTCCCGCAGGTCGCGGCCTTCGCCGACCGGCAGTTGCTGGTCGAGAAGACCGTGGACGGCTCGGTGACCCGGAGTGGTGTCACCGTCCTGGAGGGTGAGGACCGGGTCCGGGAACTGTCCCGGATGCTGGCGGGCCAGGAGGACTCCGAGACGGCCCGCGCCCACGCCGAGGAGCTGCTGGCCACGGCCCGCGCCGACGGGTGAGGCCCGGGGGCGTGGTGCCGTCCGGTGCGGCGTGCTCCGGTGGTCGTGCGGGCGCGGACGGGGATTCCTTCGTCCGTGCCCGCCTCCCCCGGATGACGGCAACCTCGCGCCTCTGTGTTCACCCGTGAGGGTGGTGCGGTGTGGTCGGTTGTCGCCGTGGGTGCGGCAGCAACGTTACGGCGGTGCCGGAACGTGCGTACGGGCTGGCATCCTTGGCGCTGTACTTACCGTCGACTCCGGAGCCCCGGGGAGCCAATCAACGTGTCACAGCTGCGTACGGTCCAAGTCCTGGGCGGCGGCAGTGCGGGCAGCAGCGCGCACGTCCGTTCGCTGACCGCCGGGCTGGTGGCGCGGGGGGTGCAGGTCACCGTCTGCGCCCCGTCCGCGGTGGACCGCGCCTACGACTTCACGGCGACCGGGGCCCGTTTCCTGCCGGTGCCCCGGCGCAGCGACCCGGCCGCCGTCGCCGCGTTGCGGGCCGCCTGCGCGGGGGCGGACGTCGTTCACGCCCATGGACTCCACGCGGCGGCCCGGACCGCCCTCGCGCTGAGCGGACGCGCCGTGCCGCTGGTGATGACCTGGCACACCCGGCGGTACGCGGAGGGGGCCCGCCGCCAGATCCTGCACCTGCTGGAGAGGCGTGCCGCACGGGCGGCCGCCGTCGTCCTCGCCCCCTCCTCCGACCTGGTGGACCGGGCCCGCGAGCGGGGCGCCCGCGATGCCCGGCTCGCTCCCGTCGCCGCCCCCGCCCCGGCCCCGGGCACGGCCGGCGCCGCCGACGAGGGCAAGGTGCGGGCCGAACTGGGCGCGGTGGACCGGCCGTTGCTGATGGCCGTCGGCAGTCTCGTACCGCATCACGGCTTCGGCACCCTGCTGGACGCCGCCCGCGCCTGGCGGCGGCTGGACCCCGTGCCGTTGCTCGTCGTCGCGGGGGAGGGGCGCGACCGGGACGCGCTGCAACGGCGGATCAGGGACGAGGAGTTGCCCGTCAGCCTCATCGGACGCCGGGACGACGTGGGGGAGTTGCTCGCCGCCGCCGACCTGGCCCTGCTGCCGAGCCGCTGGGAGGGCCGCTCCCTGCTGGCGCAGGAGGCGCTGCGGGCCGGGGTGCCGCTCGTCGCCACCGCGGTCGGCGGCGTACCCGAACTGGTCGGCGCGGCCGCCGAGCTGGTGCCGTACGGCAACGCCGAAGCCCTCGCCCGTACGGTCGTGCGGCTGCTCGGAAATCCGGCGGCCCGGGCCCGGCTCGCCGAGGCCGGGCTGGTGCAGGCGGCGGGCTGGCCCACCGAGGACGACACGATCGCCCATGTGCTCAGCGTGTACGACGAGTTGGCGCAGCCGCTGGCGACGGGGCGCGGCCGCTGAGCCCGGTGCTGTTCCGTGGTGCGGCGGCAGGCCGGTTCCGTCAGGTCGTGTGGCGGCGGGCTGGCGCCGTCAGGTCGTGTGGCGGCGGGCCTGTAGCGCCAGGCTCAGCGCCAGCACCGTCTGCGGGTCGTCCAGGTCCGTGCCCAGCAGCTCGCCGATCCGGGCCAGGCGGTTGTAGGGCGTCTGGCGGTTGAGGTGCAGCTCGCGGGCGGTCTCCGCCTTGCGGCCCGCGTGCTCCAGATACGCCTGGAGCGTCGGCAGCAGCGGCGGGCGCGAGGTGCGGTCGTGCTCGCGCAGCGGACCGATCGCCCGGTTGACGAACGCCGCCAGGTCCGGATGGTCCCGCAGCCGCCACAGCAGCAGGTCGATGTCGAGCCGCCGGGCGTCGTACCAGGGCCGGTCGTCCAGGCCCTGCGCGGCCGTCGCCGTCTCCGACGCGTGCCGCAACCCCGCACCCGCCGCCGCCCAGCCGCCCGCGACGCCGACCACGACCACCGGCTGCTGCGACCCGGCCCGGTCGAGACCGGCCCGCTCCACGCCCGCCCGCAGCGCCGCCGCCACCCGGTCCGCGACCGCCGTGCGCTCGCCCTCCGACCGCAGCCCCAGCAGCAGCGGAACCCGCCCCTCCACCGGCCGTACGCCGAGCAGCACCGGCACGCCGACCGAGGCCAGCTCCTCCAGGACCGCACGGGCCAGCAGCGCCCAGTTGCCCGAGGGGGACAGCTCGGGGGCCAGCCGCATCACCACCGGCAGGAGCGGGGTGTCGCCGGGCCGGAAGCCGAGCACCCGGGCCTGGGCGGGGGCGTCCTCCGGGGCGATCCGGCCCTCCGCGAGGTCGGTCAGGAAGTCGCCCCGGCCCCGGGCGGCCAGCTCCTCCTCCTGCCGGGCCTGCATCAGCACCACGGCGAGGAGGCCCGCCGCCCGTTCCGCCGCCATCCGGTGCACGGTCGCCAGCGGCCCGGCCACCGCGAGCAGCACCAGCCGCGCCCGCACCGAGCCGGTCTCGGGCCCGCCGCCGGGCACGTCCACCAGGAGCGCACCGGTCGGCGGGGACTCCCGGGCCGCCCGGTCGCCGCGCATGCCCTCCCAGACCTGGAGCGGGTCCGCGCCGACCGGGCCGGTCCCGGTGGACGCCGCGTACAGGAGCTGGCCGTCGGGCGTCTCCAGGAAGACCGGGTTGGCGGTGAAGTCGGCGAGGATCCCGAGGACCTGCGGCACCCCGCCCCCGTCGAGCAGCGCCCGGGTGGCGCGCCGGTGCACCTCCTCCGCCTGCTGGAGCAGCGCGTAGTGCCCATTGACGATCTCGGTGTGCACCTCCTCGGTCACCGCGACGAACGGCACCTCGCGGTGCAGCTGGACCAGTGGAAGACCGGCCGTGCGGGCGGCGTCCACGATGGAGGCGGGCAGCCGGCCGAAGCGCGGGCCGAGCTCCACCACCAGGGCCGCGATGCCCCGGTCGGCGAGCCGGCGGACGAACGCGCGCTGTTCGGCGGGGCGGGCGCCCAGGCCGAGACCGGTGGTCAGGAGCAACTCGCCGCCCTTGAGGAGCGAGGCGATGTTCGGGACCTCGCCCGCGTGCACCCAGCGCACCGTACGGTTCAGCCGGTCGGCGCCGGCCACCACCTCCGGGAGCCCGGCGCGCAGCCCCGGCAGCTCCAGCGCCCGCTGCACGGTGATTCCGCTGTGGCTCTCCACGTACCGGCCCGCTTTCCCCTTGTTCCACGCCCGTACCCCGGGCGGTCGTCCTGTTCAGGACGCTACCGCCCGGGGTACGGAGTGCGCATGGCAGGGGAGGCCCGGAAACCGTGCTGGGGCCATGGTCAGGGCGTGCTCAGGCCGTGCTCCACGAGACCGACGCGGGCCCGCTAGCGCCCGCGGACCATGCCATCGCCCTCACCGCCACGGGGGAGAAGGGCCTGCGCTGGTCGTTCACGGTCAGCGTCGACGGCGAGGTGAGGGGCCGCCCCGCCCAGCGTCCACCAGCTCATCGGCACGGCCCCGTTTCAAGGCATCGGCATCGGGATCGACCGCAAGTCCCCGGTCTCCTGGCTCCTGTTCGAGCACCACCGGACCTTCCGCTACAAGGGCACACTGCACTCGGTGGCCTACACCCCCGGAGAGCCGGGGCCCGACGCGCCGGAGACGGTGGCCGCCGCGCTCAGGAGGCCGCGGCCGCCTTCGAATGGGCCGACCCGTACGAGCCCCCTGGGCAGCCGCCCCCGGGGCCCGCACCTCTCACCGTCGCTCGGCCAGCAGCCCCACCAGCGCGCCCCGGCTCTGCCGCAACGCCTCGATCTGCTCGTCCAGGTCCGCCAGCTCCCCGTCCAGGATCGCTCGCAGCTCCGCACACCAGTCGAAACTCGCCTGCTCGCCCCGGGCACACGGCAGCACCTGACGGATCACCTCGGTGGAGAGCCCGGCCCGCAGCAGCGCCCGGATCTTCCGTACGGAGGCGACCGCGTCCTCGTCGTACGCGCGATAGCCGTTCGCGCCGCGCCGGGCCTCCAGCAGCCCCTGCGCCTCGTAGTACCGCAACGACCGTGCGCTGACTCCTGTCCGCCGCGACAACTCCCCGATCAGCATGCCTGCGCCACCCCTCCGCTTGACCTTGTCACCGGTGTCAAGCCTTAACGTCCGGACCATGAACCAAGTTTCCCCGCACATCACGCACCTGAACGGCCGCCCGGCGGCCTCCGACGCCCTCGCGCCGCTCGCCTTCGCGGGCCACGCCCACTTCACCGCGATACAGATCCGCGACGGCCGGGCCCGGGGCCTCGACCTCCACCTGGAGCGGCTGCGGAGCGCCTCGGTCGAGCTGTTCGGCCGGGCCCTGCCCGATGACCTGGTCCGTGCCCACCTGCGTACCGCGCTCCGGGACGGACCGGCCGACCTCTCGCTGACGGCCACGGTCCTCTCCACGGCCGGTGAGTTCACCGCGGCCGACGCGGACCTGGCGCTGCTGGTACGGACCGGGCCCCCGTCGACCGGCCCCCGCGGCCCGCTGGCGCTCGCCGCGGTCGAGCACGAGCGGTACCTGCCGCACGTCAAGCACGTCGGAGAGGTCGCCAAGACCCACCTCCTGCGGCAGGCCGTCGCAGACGGCTTCGACGACGCCGCCTTTCTGGACCGGGAGGGCCGGTTCAGCGAGGCGACGATCTGGAATCTGGCCTTCTGGGACGGCGAGGCGGTGGTGTGGCCCGAGGCCCACGTCCTGACCGGCACCATGATGGGCATCGTCCGCCGGCAGCTGGACCGGCTCGGAGTGAAGCAGCGGACCGCCGCGATCACCCCCGACGACCTGCCCGCCCTCGCCGGCGCGGTCGTCATGAACTCCTGGACGCCGGGCATCCCCGTCCACCGCATCGGCTCCACCGAAGTGCCCGCAGCGCCCCGGTTCCTCCAGGCGCTCCACCGGGCGCACGAGGCGGAACCGCTCACCACGCCATGACCCCCCGCGCGACCGGGCCCCGCTCAGCGCCGCCGGCGGAGGTCCAGCATCTGGAACACCTTGTCGTAGCGGCGTTCGCCCACGGCGACGAAGTCGGGCAGGCGGCCGTATTCGGTGAAGCCGAGCGACCGGTAGAGGTTCAGCGCGCCGGTGTTGTCGCCGCGGGCGTCCAGGGTGAGGACCTCGACGCCCGCCTTCTCGGCGTCGGCGATCAGAGCCGCGGTCAGCGCACGGCCGACGCCGCGGCCCTGGACGGCGGAGTCCACCGCGAGCTTCTCCAGATCGGCGTGCGGACGGTGCGTCGGCCGGGCGTAGCGACGCCAGTAGCCGAGTCCGACCAGGCGACGGCCGACGTACGCGGCGCGCAGGGCGGCGTCCCCGGCCTGCGCCTCGGAGGTGACGCGGGCGAGGAGTTCGGCCACCTCGTCCTGCGAAGGCGGTTCGACCCAGCCCAGCGCGGCGCCCCCGGCGACCAGATCCGCCAGGATCCGCCGGGCCGACGCCGCGAACGCGGCCGCCCGCTCCGGGTCGGCGGCCGGCCGCCGGGCGTCGAGGACGACGAGGTCGGCGGTCGCACCGCTGGTCGGGGCCGGGTCCATGAGCGGCAGCCTAACCGGCCCGGAACGCGACCGGACCCCGCACCCCTGTCCGATGGACGGGATGCGGGGTCCGCGACTTGGCGCGAGCTCAGCCCACGTACGCGCCGCTCGCCGTCAGCCGCAGGGCCGTGTCGATCAGCGGGACGTGGCTGAACGCCTGCGGGAAGTTCCCCACCTGGCGCTGGAGGTTCGAGTCCCACTCCTCCGCCAGCAACCCCAGATCGTTGCGGAGAGACAGCAGCTTCTCGAACAGCTGGCGCGCCTCGTCGACCCGGCCGATCATCGCGAGGTCGTCCGCCATCCAGAACGAGCAGGCCAGGAACGCGCCCTCGTCGCCCTCCAGACCGTCGACGCCCGCGTCCTCGCCCTCCGTCGGATAGCGCAGGATGAAGCCGTCCTCCGTGGACAGCTCCCGCTGGATCGCCTCGATCGTGCCGATGACCCGCTTGTCGTCCGGCGGCAGGAAGCCCATCTGCGGGATGAGCAGCAGGGAGGCGTCGAGCTCCTTCGACCCGTAGGACTGGGTGAAGGTGTTGCGCTCCTTGTCGTAGCCGCGATCGAGGACGTCCCGGTGGATGTCGTCGCGCAGCTGGTGCCACCGCTCCAGCGGGCCCTCCACGTCCCCCGACTCGATCAGCTTGATCGTCCGGTCGACCGCGACCCACGCCATCACCTTCGAATGCACGAAGTGGCGGCGCGGCCCGCGCACCTCCCAGATGCCCTCGTCGGGCTCCTCCCAGTGCTTCTCCAGATACTCGATCAGCTTGAGCTGGAGGCCCATGGCGTAGTCGTTGCGGGTGAGACCCGTCATGTGCGCCAGGTGCAGCGCCTCGGTGACCTCGCCGTACACATCCAGCTGAAGCTGGTTGGCGGCGCCGTTGCCGACACGGACCGGGCCGGAGTTCTCGTAGCCGGGCAGCCAGTCCAGCTCCGCCTCGCCGAGCTCGCGCTCGCCGGCGATGCCGTACATGATCTGGAGGTTCTCCGGGTCGCCCGCCACAGCCCGCAGCAGCCACTCTCGCCACGCCCGCGCCTCTTCCCGGTAGCCGGTGCGCAGCAGTGAGGAGAGGGTGATCGCGGCGTCCCGCAGCCAGGTGTAGCGGTAGTCCCAGTTCCGTACGCCCCCGATCTCCTCGGGCAGCGAGGTGGTCGGCGCGGCGACGATGCCGCCGGTCGGCGCGTACGTGAGGGCCTTGAGGGTGATCAGGGAGCGGACGACCGCCTCCCGGTAAGGCCCGTGGTACGTACACTGCTCGACCCATTCGCGCCAGAAGGTCTCCGTCGCCTCCAGCGAGTTCTCGGGCTCGGGGAGGGCGGGCTGCTCATGGTGCGAGGGCTGCCAGCTGATCGTGAACGCCACCCGGTCGCCGGGGCCCACCGTGAAGTCGGAGTAGGTGGTCAGGTTCTTGCCGTACGTCTCCGCCTCGGTGTCCAGCCAGACCGAGTCAGGACCGGCGACCGCGACCGTCCGGTTGTCGACCTTGTGCACCCATGGCGTCACCCGGCCGTAGCTGAAACGCATCCGCAGCTCCGAGCGCATCGGCACCCGGCCGCTGACGCCCTCCACGATCCGGATGAGCTGCGGCGCGCCGTCACGCGGGGGCATGAAATCGGTCACCCGTACGGTGCCGCGCGGTGTGTCCCACTCCGATTCGAGGATGAGGGAGTCACCGCGATAACGCCGCCGGTCGGCGGAGGCTGGTTCCGTTCCTTCCGCTCTCGCGGGGCCCAGGCGCCAGAAGCCGTGCTCCTCGGTGCCCAGCAGCCCCGCGAAGACGGCGTGCGAGTCGAAGCGGGGGAGACACAGCCAGTCCGCTGTGCCGTCCCGGCAGACCAGGGCGGCGGTCTGCATGTCTCCGATGAGTGCGTAATCCTCGATGCGCCCGGCCACGTGCGTCTCCAGTCGAACGGCCATGTCGCCCCGTCAAAGGGCGCTTACTGCGGGTCAAGGGGGTCGTAGGGTCTTTCACCCGGGAAGATCCGACGAGTTCCTGTACCGGTGGGCGGCCTGGGTGGTGCCGCCGCCCGGCCGTCTCGGCAGCGAGTGTTTGAGCAGGATACGACGGCCCACGAAGATCCGCGCGACGGTGCCCGCAAGATCTCTGAGCCGATCGGGTGGGACGTGAATTGACTGCGGTGATGGTGTGACGCCTCTGTGCAGGGTGTGGCCGGAAGCAGCCTCCCCCCGTCGCTGTTACCCTGGTAGCCCGTGGACGGTGGTCGTCTCTGACAGCGGACGAGGCCCCCGAACCGCAGCGACGGCACCCCCGGAATCCCCGGTTCGGCTGCCGTTCGCACCTCAGAATCGCGACCACGGGAGCCCCCTTTGGCTATGCAGCCCACATCCACGACGACCAAGCACATCTTCGTCACCGGGGGTGTCGCCTCCTCCCTCGGCAAGGGTCTGACTGCCTCCAGCCTGGGTGCCCTGCTCAAGGCACGGGGCCTGCGGGTCACCATGCAGAAGCTCGACCCCTACCTCAACGTCGACCCCGGCACGATGAACCCGTTCCAGCACGGTGAGGTGTTCGTCACCAACGACGGTGCCGAGACCGACCTGGACATCGGCCACTACGAGCGCTTCCTCGACGTGGACCTCGACGGCTCCGCCAACGTGACGACCGGCCAGGTCTACTCCCAGGTCATCGCCAAGGAGCGGCGCGGCGAGTACCTGGGCGACACCGTCCAGGTCATCCCGCACATCACCAACGAGATCAAGCACCGCATCCGCCGCATGGCCACCGACGACGTGGACGTCGTCATCACCGAGGTCGGCGGCACGGTCGGCGACATCGAGTCGCTGCCGTTCCTGGAGACCGTCCGCCAGGTCCGCCACGAGGTCGGCCGGGACAACGTCTTCGTCGTGCACATCTCGCTGCTGCCCTACATCGGCCCCTCCGGCGAGCTGAAGACCAAGCCCACCCAGCACTCGGTGGCCGCCCTGCGCAACATCGGCATCCAGCCCGACGCCATCGTGCTGCGCGCCGACCGTGAGGTCCCCACCGCCATCAAGCGCAAGATCTCGCTGATGTGCGACGTCGACGAGGCCGCCGTGGTCGCCGCGATCGACGCCAAGTCGATCTACGACATCCCCAAGGTGCTGCACACCGAGGGCCTGGACGCCTACGTCGTGCGCAAGCTCGACCTGCCGTTCCGCGACGTCGACTGGACCACCTGGGACGACCTGCTGGACCGGGTCCACAACCCCGACCACGAGGTCACCGTCGCCCTGGTCGGCAAGTACATCGACCTGCCCGACGCCTACCTCTCGGTCATCGAGGCGATCCGCGCCGGCGGCTTCGCCAACAAGGCCCGGGTCGCGATCAAGTGGGTCACGTCCGACGACTGCCGCACCGCCGCCGGAGCGGCCGAGCACCTCGGCGACGTCGACGCGGTCTGCATCCCGGGCGGCTTCGGCGAGCGCGGTGTCGACGGCAAGGTCGGCGCCATCCGCTACGCCCGCGAGAACAAGGTCCCGCTGCTCGGCCTCTGCCTCGGCCTCCAGTGCATCGTGATCGAGGCGGCCCGCTCGCTCGCCGAGATCCCCGACGCCAACTCCACCGAGTTCGACGCCGCCACCTCCCACCCCGTCATCTCGACGATGGAGGAGCAGCTCGCCTACGTCGAGGGCGCCGGCGACCTCGGCGGCACCATGCGGCTCGGCCTCTACCCGGCCAAGCTCGCCGAGGGCTCCGTCGTGCGCGAGGCGTACGCGGGCGAGCCGTACGTCGAGGAGCGCCACCGCCACCGCTACGAGGTCAACAACGGCTACCGCGCCGAGCTGGAGAAGAAGGCCGGACTGGTCTTCTCCGGCACCTCCCCGGACAACAAGCTCGTCGAGTACGTCGAGTACCCGCGCGAGGTGCACCCCTACCTGGTCGCCACCCAGGCGCACCCGGAGCTGCGCTCGCGCCCGACCCGCCCGCACCCGCTCTTCGCGGGTCTGGTGAAGGCCGCCGTCGCGCGCCAGGTCGCCGCCGCCGAGGGCACGGACGCGTAACACCGAGGCATTACGGTTGACCGGGGTACGGATCCGTCACGGATCGGTGCCCCGGTTTCCTTTTGGTTCGTGGGAGGACGTAGGCACATGGGTATCCAGGACACGCCCGAGGAGTGGCAGGTCACCGCGACGGTGACGCCCTTCACCGGCAACAAGACCAGCGTCCGCACCGACCAGGTGGTGATGCCCGACGGCTCCGTCCACGGCCGTGACTACCAGGTCCACCCGGGCTCCGTCGCCGTCCTCGCGATCGACGACGAGGACCGCGTCATCGTGCTGCGCCAGTACCGCCACCCGGTACGCCACCGGCTCTGGGAGATCCCGGCCGGACTGCTCGACATCCCCGGCGAGAACCCCCTGCACGCCGCCCAGCGCGAGCTGTACGAGGAGGCGCACGTCAAGGCCGAGGACTGGCGGGTGCTGACCGACGTCTACACCACGCCCGGCGGCTGCGACGAGGCCGTCCGCATCTTCCTCGCCCGCGATCTCTCCGAGGCGGAGGGCGAGCGGTACGCGGTCGCGGAGGAAGAGGCCGACATGGAGCAGGCCCGGGTGCCGCTGGACGAACTGGTCCGCTCCGTCATCGCGGGGGACGTGCACAACAACTGTCTGGTCGTCGGGGCGCTCGCGCTCACCGCCGTCCGCGCGGGCGACGGCGTCGACTCGCTGCGCCCCGCCGAAGCCCCCTGGCCGGCCCGGCCCTTCGAGGCCTGACGGTCGGTCCGGTCCGCACCCCACCCCCGATCGGTCATACAAGACGAAGAAATGCTGATCCGATCGGGGGATGTTCCCCTGTGCTCCGCCCCGCTCCGCAGTGATCGTCCCCACAGCTGAACTACGCTCGAAACGCACCCGACCGGAGTTCCGGCGGGCACCGCGTGCAGCGAAGTGGAGCGTGGCTCGTGACCGATCAGGCGGTGGACACCAGCGGCCCGGCGAAGGCCCCGGGGGCCGAGGAGCCGTCCGGCGCCGCCCCGCCCCGATTCTTCGGCCGCGAACGGGAGTTGAAGGACCTGCGGGCGGACATCGAGCGGGCCGGCCTGGACACCCTGGCCGGCCGCAAGGCCCCCCGCGCCCGGGTCCTGCTCATCGCCGGTCGCCCCGGCTCCGGCCGCAGCGCCCTCGCCGAGGAACTGGCCGGGGCGCTCACCGGAACCGACGCCGCCGGGGCCGCCGCGAGGGCCACGGGCGCCCTGCCCTGGGCCGTCGCCGGTACGGGCTCCGGCGACTACCCCGACGGAGTGCTCCGGGTCGGCCTCACCGACCCCGGCGGCGAGAGCGTCCCCACCGAACGCACCGCCGGCGAGATCCTCGGCCTCCTCGGGCTGCCGGTCCCGCCCGGCGCCGATCAGGACGAGCTGTCCGAGATGGTCCGCGAGGCCCTCGCCGTGCGCCGGCTCGTCCTGGTCCTCGACGACGCGGCCGACGCCGAACAGGTCGACCCGCTGCTCCCGGAGAACCCGGACTGCCTGGTCCTCGCCACCGCGACCGGGCCGCTGACCGGCATCCCCGACGTACGGCCCTGCACGCTGGGCGGACTGGAGGCGGGCGCGGCGGTACGGCTGCTCGCCCGCGCCATCGGACAGGTCCGCGTCACCGTCGACCCCCGCACCGCGGAGCGGCTGGCCGAGGAGTGCGGCGGCCAGCCCGCGGCGCTCACCCTGATGGGCGGCCTGCTCGCCACCCACCCCATGACCTCGGTCGCGGATGTGGCGGGGCAACTGCGCGAGCTGCCCGACTCCGGCGAGCAGCAGCCCACCGGGGCCCGCCCGCTGGCCCGCGCGTTCCGGCTCGTCCACGACTCCCTGCCGCAGGCCGCCGCCCGGATACTGCGCCTGCTGGCCCTCGCCCCCGCCGGACTCGCCGACTCCCACACGGCCTCCGCGCTGGCCGGCTGCTCGGTCTCCGCCGCCCGCTCCACCCTCGACGACTTCGTGAAACTCGGGTTGCTGCGGACGGACGGCGCGGCCCACCCCCAGTACGCGGTGCCCGGCTGCCTCGCCCCGCTGCTGCGGGCCCTCCTGGAGGACCGGGACCGGCCGGCCGAGATCCAGCTCGCCCGCGCCCGGATGCTGGAGCGGACCGTCCGCCGGCTCCAGGCCTGCCGAGCGATCACCGAGCCGGAGGGCTCCACCGCCCGCGGCAAGCTCGCCGGGCTGCCCCGCTCGCTGCGCTTCCCGAACGCCGAGGAGGCGGGCGCCTGGTTGCGGGTCCGCCAGCCCGCCCTGCTCGCATCGGCCCGCCTCGCCGTGGCCGACGGCGAGCTCGACACCCTGGCGCGACGCCTGGTGGCGGCGCTGGTCCGGGCCCTGGCCGCGCACCGGGGGACGGAGGAGGCCGCCCCCGAGCTGTACGGGCTGCACGGCCTCGTCCTGGACGTGGCGATCCGCCGCGAGCTGCCCCGCGAACAGGCGGCCGCCCTGCTGAACCTCGCCGACCTGGACGCCCGCACCGGCCGCACCCGGGAGGCGCTGACCCGCTACCGGGCCGCGCTGGACGCCGGAAAGGCCGCGAAGGACCTGTACGCCACCGGCCGCGCGATGGAATCCGTCGGCGGCGCGTACGAGGAGCTGGGGGACTACCACCGGGCCGCCGACTGGTACGGCCGGGCGCTCTCCCAGCGCCTGACCCAGGAGGAGCGGGCGGACGAGGCCCGGCTGTACGGACGGCTCGCGGCGGTCCACACGTACGCCGGGCGCTACGGCGAGGCGCTGCGGAACTGGCGCGCCGCCGCCGCGGGCCACCGCAGGCTCGGGGACGTACCGGCCCAGGCGCGGGCGCTCAGCGAGAGCGCCCGGGTCCAGGAGTACGCGGGCCGGCCGCACGATTCTCTGCAGACCTGCCGGGAGGCGGTCGAGCTGGCCCGGCGCGCCGGTGACGTGCGGCTTCAGGCCGCGCTTCAGCTGCGGCTGGCGGACACGCTGGACCGGCTCGGGGATCCCGCTGCGGCCAGGCTGCACCGGGCCGCCGCCGACAGATTGCTGGGGGAAGAGGCCTCAGCCTACGAAATCCGTAGTGCTTCGACAGAAAGTTAATGCTTTGTAAGGCTAGACAGCGCGAAGTCCTTCATTAGACTGGCTCTGCCGCGTTCCTTCGTGGCGTCTCCATTTATGCTGTATATGTCCGGGTGTGCGCCGTTGTGCCCGGATGAACCCTCCGAGCCAAGGACCGTGATCGACGTGAAGGTCGGCATCCCCCGCGAAGTCAAGAACAACGAGTTCCGGGTGGCGATCACCCCCGCCGGAGTGCATGAGCTCGTCCGCCACGGCCACCAGGTCGTCATCGAGCACGACGCCGGCGTCGGCTCGTCCATCCCGGACGCGGAGTACGTCGCCGCCGGTGCGCAGGTCCTGGCCACCGCCGACGAGGTCTGGGCCGCCGCCGACCTGCTGCTGAAGGTCAAGGAGCCGGTCGCCGAGGAGTACCACCGCCTCCGCAAGGACCAGACGCTCTTCACCTACCTGCACCTCGCGGCCTCCCGCGAGTGCACCGACGCACTGCTGGCCTCCGGCACCACCGCCATCGCCTACGAGACGGTCGAGACCGCGAACCGCGCCCTCCCGCTGCTCGCCCCGATGTCCGAGGTCGCGGGCCGCCTCGCCCCGCAGGTCGGCGCGTACCACCTGATGCGCTCGGTCGGTGGCCGCGGCGTGCTGCCCGGCGGCGTCCCCGGCACCCACGCGGGCAAGGCCGTCGTCATCGGCGGCGGCGTCTCCGGCTGGAACGCCACCCAGATCGCCGTGGGCCTCGGCTTCCACGTCACGCTGCTCGACCGCGACATCAACAAGCTCCGCGAGGCCGACAAGATCTTCGGCACCAAGGTGCAGACCGTCGTCTCCAACGCCTTCGAGCTGGAGAAGGCCGTCGTCGAGGCCGACCTCGTCGTCGGCGCCGTCCTGATCCCCGGAGCCAAGGCCCCGAAGCTGGTCACCAACGAGCTCGTCGCCAAGATGAAGCCCGGAAGTGTACTTGTCGACATTGCAATCGATCAGGGTGGCTGCTTCGAGGACTCGCGTCCGACGACCCACGCGGAGCCGACCTTCCAGGTCCACGACTCGGTCTTCTACTGCGTCGCCAACATGCCCGGCGCGGTCCCGAACACCTCCACCTACGCGCTCACCAACGCGACGCTTCCCTACATCGTGGAGCTCGCCAACCGTGGCTGGGCCGACGCCCTGCGCCGCGACGCCGCGCTGGCCAAGGGCCTCAACACCCATGAGGGCCAGGTGGTTTACCGCGAGGTGGCCGAGGCGCACGGTCTTGAGCACGTCGAGCTGAGCACGCTCCTCGGCTGACGGGTCAACTTCTTTCGTCAACATCGGGACTCCGGCCGGACCTTGCCGAGCAAGGTCCGGCCGGACGTGTATCGGGCCCCGTGAGGCCCTTGCGCAACTCGCGCCGAACGTAACCCTTTACCCGTTTCGTGCAGCGGTGAAATGTGCGGCTTGGTCGCTGTGCACCCTTGACAGCGAGGCGTTCGATTGCCGACACATCGGGCCGGGTCCGGCGGATTGTGTTGCTGCGGACCGGTGACACGCCATAGAGTCGCCAATCGTCGGCATGGTGCCACGCTGACCTATCGATAAGTTTCCTGGTCACATCCAAGGAGGTAAGACGACTTGTGAATGAGTCGACAATTACTCCTGGGGGTGGTCAACCAGGGATGCCTGCACGGGGTCTGAGCCCGACCGGGCTCGAAGCTGTCGGCTCCGTCGCGGTCCGCACCTTCGCCACCCAACAGCACATGACGACAGCCCCCCAGATGATGGACGGCCTACACGTGAACGCCACGGCCGGCAACGAGAGCAGCCGGGACACCGACCGCTTCGCCGACTTCGCCGAGGTGCCCGAGGGGCACTTCTACGACCCCGACGCCGAGTACGAGCCCGATCCGGAGTACGCGGCCACCCTCGCGCCCGACGCCGCGCGCCAGCGCCGCGAGCGCATCGGCCCGACCGGACGGCCGCTGCCGTACTTCCCGATCCCGGGCCCCCTGACCGACCACGGCCCCGCGAAGATCATCGCGATGTGCAACCAGAAGGGCGGCGTCGGCAAGACCACGTCGACCATCAACCTGGGCGCCGCGCTCGCGGAGTACGGACGCCGGGTCCTGCTCGTCGACTTCGACCCGCAGGGCGCGCTCTCCGTCGGCCTCGGGGTCAACCCGATGGAGCTGGACCTCACCGTCTACAACCTGCTCATGGAGCGGGGCATGGCGGCCGACGACGTCCTGCTCAAGACGGCGGTCCCGAACATGGACCTGCTGCCCAGCAACATCGACCTCTCCGCGGCCGAGGTGCAGCTCGTCAGCGAGGTGGCCCGCGAGTCCACGCTCCAGCGCGCCCTGAAGCCGCTGATGGCCGACTACGACTACATCGTGATCGACTGTCAGCCCTCGCTCGGCCTGCTCACCGTGAACGCCCTGACGGCCGCTCACAAGGTCATAGTGCCGCTGGAGTGCGAGTTCTTCGCGCTGCGCGGGGTGGCGCTGCTCACCGAGACCATCGAGAAGGTCCAGGAGCGGCTCAACCCGGAGCTGGAGCTCGACGGCATCCTCGCCACCATGTACGACTCCCGTACGGTGCACAGCCGCGAGGTCCTGGCGCGCGTCGTCGAGGCCTTCGACGAGCACGTCTACCACACGGTCATCGGGCGCACGGTCCGCTTCCCGGAGACCACGGTCGCCGGTGAGCCCATCACCACCTACGCCTCCAACTCGGTCGGCGCCGCCGCCTATCGCCAGCTCGCCAGGGAGGTGCTCGCCCGGTGTCACGCCGAGTGAGTCTGCCGGGGGCCGACGAACTGTTCCGTACCACCGGAGGCGGGATGGGCCTCCAGCCGTCCTCCCCCGCGGAGCGGCGGCGCAAGGCGAACGGCGAGCCGCGGGTGCCCGCGCCCGCCGGGGAGAGCGATCCCTCCGGCCAGACCCCGCCCACCGCCGACCGCGAGGAGCACGCCGCGGCCGACGCCGACGGCGGCGACGCACGCGGCCGGAGCGGGGAGGGCGAGCGTCCCGCGTCCGCCAAGGCCGCCCCCGGTGAGCGCCCCGCCGCGTCCGCCGCCCCGGCCGAGC
>NZ_JBHXJG010000112.1:0-23189 GCF_042723425.1 Streptomyces sp. NPDC058375
CGTCCGGGGAGAGCAGCAGGGGCGGCGCCGCGCCTCGCGCACCGTGCCCGCCGAAGAGGATGCCGGGACGCTGGTCTAGTCCAAGCCGCTCCGTCCCCCTATCCTCACCTGTAGCCGGTGACACACCATCCCCCCCACCCAGGTTGCCTGCCGGCTCGTGCCCCCACTCAACTCCGTTCGAGCAGCCGGGTGATCCCCCCATTCGCCGCCTCCAGGAGGACACGGTGAAATTTCGCACCAGAAGCTCGGCGATCATCGGCACGCTCTGTCTCGTCACGTCCCTGGCTTTGGCCTCGGCGTCGGCCGACGAGCCCGCCGCCCCGGTGCAGCCGGTGACCGCATCCCTGACCGAAGTGGCCAGGGCCCAGGGGCCGTCCGCCGGGACGGCCGGACCTGGTGACACGCTGTGGATCGCCGAACGCGCGGGCACCGTAAGGGTCTTGGACGACGCGGGCCTCGGCGAACCGGTGCTCGACATCTCCGACGAGACCACCACCGACGGCGAACGCGGCCTGCTCGGCGTCGCGTTCGACAAGGAGTTCGCGCACTTCTACATCTCGTTCACCGACCTCGAAGGCACCAGCACCATCGACGAGTTCGCGGTGGCGGACGGCCAACTCCAGCCGGATTCGCGGCGCACCGTCCTCACCCAGACGCAGCCGTACGCGAACCACAACGGAGGGGACATCAAGTTCGGCCCCGACGGCTACCTGTACATCGCCTTCGGTGACGGCGGCTCGGGCGGCGACCCGCACGGCAACGGGCAGAAGCTCGACACCCTGCTCGGCAAGCTGCTGCGGATCGACCCGCGCGGCGGCGAACCGTACGCGATCCCGGCGGACAACCCGTTCGTGGACGACGCGAACGCGAAGGACGAGATCTGGTCGTACGGGCTGCGCAATCCGTGGCGGTTCTCCTTCGACGCGGGCACCGGTGACCTGCTGATCGGCGACGTCGGGCAGAGCGACTGGGAGGAGATCGACTGGGCCCCGGCGGACAGCGAAGGCGGCGAGAACTACGGGTGGGCATCCATGGAGGGCACGCATCCCTTCCGCGGCGGCACGGAGCCCGCGAACCACGTCCCGCCGGTGTACGAGTACGACCGCACCGGCCTCGGCTGCTCGGTGACCGGCGGATTCGTCTACCGCGGCGAGGCGCTCCCGGATCTTCAGGGGAGCTACGTGTTCAGCGACTACTGCGACGGCACCCTGCGGACGCTCCAGCTGGCGGACGGCGAGGTGACCGGTGTGGGCGACCTCGGCGTCAGCGGCGGCGAGGTCATCTCCTTCGCGGAGGGCGGTGACGGCGAGCTGTACGTGCTCGGCAGCAACGGCGTCGTCTCCCGCGTCGACCCCGCGTGAGTGGCTGAAACGCGCGAGAGGTCAGCCGTACCGAACGATGGCCCGGGGCCCGCCGATCATGATGGTCGGCGGGCCCCTTCCGTGCCCTCTCCGCGCTGGTGGCCGCGGCGGGCGTCCCGGTCGAAGATGCCCAGCAGCTCGCACGGTCCGCCATCGGCGCCGATGGCGTGCGGGAGCATCGTGGGGAACTCCGCCGCCTGGTTCGTCTCGATCCGCAGGCGCCGGTTGCCCAGGAGCAGGATCGCGGTGCCGGAGAGGACGACGAGCCACTCACGGCCCGGATGCGCGCGCAGGCGCGCGGGGTTGTCGGGCGGTGGCTCGGTCATGCGCTGGCGGATGACGGTCATGCCGGGTTCCGCCTTGATGGGCCACCGCAGCTGGCCGTGGGCTCCGTCGATCATCGGGTTGGAGATGATGTCGTCGGTCGCGGTCTCGACCAGCTGGTCGAGGGAGGTGTCCAGGGCGCGGGCGAGCGTGACGAGCTGGTCCAGGGCCAGTCGGCGCCGGCCGTTCTCGATGCGGCTGAGCGTGGACTGGCTGACCTTCGCCCGGGCGGCCAGCTCCTCCAGGGACCAGCCCTGAGCCACGCGCAGGGCGCGGATCCGTTTGCGTACCAGGCTGTCCAGCTCACCATCTTCTTGCGTCATAGGCATGAGCGTATGCCATCCGAGCAAATCGCGCTTAGCGTCGTCCGTGGTCGGCCCCGGAAGTTGTGGGCTCGCACGGAAGAGGAATCCATGAGTATGAACCAGCCCGGTCCGGTGGGCGTCGATCCGGACGACGTCCCGGGCGAGCCCGGCGAGGGCGTGCCCGACGCGCGTCAGCGGCGCACGATCCTGATCACCGTATGCCTCGCGCTGATGGCCGTGATCGCCTCGGTCTCGGGGCTCAACGTCGCCCAGCCCGACCTCGCCGTCGCCTTCGACGCCTCGCAGAGCACGATCCTGTGGATCATCAACATCTACACCCTCGGCCTGGCCGCCCTGCTGCTGCCGCTCGGCGCGATCGGCGACCGGCTGGGCCGCAAGCCCGTCCTGGTGGCCGGCCTGGCCGTCTTCGGCGTGGCCGGTGCGGCGGCGGGTCTCGCACCGTCGGCCGAGGTCATGCTCGCCGCCCGGCTGTTCAGCGGGGTCGGCGCGGCGATGATCATGCCCATCACCCTGGCCGTGATCACCTCCACCTTCCCCGCGAAGGAGCGGGGCCGGGCGATCGGCGTGTGGACCGGGGTCGCGGGAGGCGGCGGCGTTCTGGGCATGTTCCTCTCCGCCGCGCTGGTCGACGTGGCGAGCTGGCGGTGGCTGTTCGTCCTGCCTCTGGCACTCGGCGCCGTCGCCCTCGTCATGACGCTGCGGTACGTTCCCGACTCCCGCGAGAGGTCCGGGCACGGGTTCGACGTCGGTGGCGCGCTGACGTCCGTCGTGGCGGTGGTCGGGCTCATCTTCGTGCTTCAGGAAGGGCCGGAGCGCGGCTGGACCGCACCCGTGACGCTGCTCGGTCTCGTCGTCGGAGTGACCGCCGCCGCCGGTTTCGTGGTGTGGGAGCTGCGTCGCGGGGATGCCGCGCTCCTGGACCTCCGCCTGTTCGGCGAGCGCGGACTCGCCGGGGGCTCGATCACCCTGCTGGTGGTCTTCGGGGTGCAGGCGGGCGTCTTCGTGGTCCTCTTCCCGTTCCTCCAGGCCGTTCTCGGCTGGTCGGGGCTGCTGTCCACGCTGGCTCTGATGCCCATGGCCGTCCTGATGATGATGGCGTCGGGTCTCGCGCCGCACCTGGCCGCCCGGATCGGCGCCCGCGCGACCATGGCCACCGGAATCCTGCTGGCGGGCGCGGGGCTCGCGCTCATGGCCGGGATCGTCTCGGTCGACGGCGGCTACCTGTCCGTACTGCCGGGCATGCTGGCGATGGGCCTCGGCATGGGCCTGGCGATGACGCCTTCCACCGAGGCCATCACCGGTGCGCTGCCCCGTGAGCGCCAGGGGGTCGCGTCCGCGCTGAACGACGTGACCCGTGAGTTCGGCACCGCGCTCGGCGTCGCGCTGCTCGGTGCGCTGCTGTCCGCCGGCTACCGCAGCGCCATCGACCCCCGGCTCGCCGGGATCCCCGAGGGCCCGGCCGACATCGCGCGCGGAGGCGTCGCCAACGCCGTCGAGGCGGCGAACGGCGCGGGCCTCCATGCGCAGGAGCTGATCCGCGCCGGGCGGGAGTCCTTCGTCGACGGCTGGCAGAACGCCATGTGGGCGGGGGTCGCCGTGATGGCCGCCCTGTTCCTCTACGTCCTGGTCCGGGGGCCGTTGCGTTCCGCCCGTACGGGGAAGAGCGCTTCGCCGTCCGCCGCCCCGGAAGGGATGGGGGAGGCGGCGGCACCGGAACGGGCCGACGCGACCGCTTCCTGATTCGGGCGGTCTCGGGGGCGTTGCAAGGGGACGGGGCGGAGTGAATCGGTGCCCAGCAGCGCGGGCACCAGGGGCGGGGCGACTTCGTCCGCACCCCTCTCCGCTCCCCGTGGCCCGGACGCTGGGCCTTCGGCACCCACTACCGTGCCCGGTTCCGGACGACGACGGCGGCGGGCGCGGCGTCACGGGCAGCCGACTGAACCTCGCACACTACGGACGTACCTGGGAAGGTGGGTTGGCATGACGGACTCCCAGGGAATGACGGACACCCCGATGCGGATCAACGCCCTCATCGTCGATGCCACGGACCCGGAACGGCTCGCCGCGTTCTGGTCCGAGCTGCTCGGCAGGCCGATCGTGGGCCGTACGGGTCCTTACGTGTGGCTGCGGCGTGAGCACGGTCTGGGGCTGGGCTTCCAGCGGACCGACGAGCCGAGGCGATCCAAGAACCGGATGCACATCGATGTCTCGGCCCCCGATCCGGCCGCCGGGCAGCGGCGGGTCGAGGCGCTCGGTGGGCGCCGGTTGGAAGGATACGACGACGGTGGCTTCCTGGTAATGGCCGACCCCGAGGGCAATGAGTTCTGCATCCTCCCCGAGGGCCCCTTCGAGCTGGACGACGAGGGGCGCGCGCACTACCTGGGCTGACCGCCACACCGCCGCCGCCCCGCAGGGCACGCGCCGGGGCCCGTCGTCGGCCCCGCGTCGCGGCGGCGGTGTGGTCGGCACGTACGGTACGGCAGGTGAACGAACCGCTCGAAGCCGTGACGGGTCACCCCGCGGACGAACGCGTCCGGGCCAGGACGACCCGCGTGTTCCTGGCGCTCGCTCCGCCCGACGACGCGAAGGACGAACTGGCGCAGGTCCTGCGCCCGGCCTATGACGCCTACCCCCGCATGCGGTGGAACCGGATCGAGGACTGGCACATCACCCTGGCGTTCCTCGGTGAGCTACCGGTCGCCGCCGTTCCGCCCCTGATGCCACCGCTCGCCGGGATCGCGGCGCGGCAACGGCCGTTGGGGCTGGCGCTGCGCGGTGGTGGGCACTTCGACGAGCGGGTGTTGTGGACCGGGGTGACAGGGGACCTTGAAGGGCTGCACCGCCTCGCCACCGACGTACGCGCCCTCGTCAGGGAGTGCGGTGTCCCCTTCCCCGACCGACCGCTCCGGCCCCATCTGACCCTGGCCCGGTCACGCCGGGGCGACCACGCGGCCACGGTGGAGGCCGCGGCCGGGCTCGCCGCGTTCACCGGCCGGGGCTGGGAGGCCGGGCGCCTCCACCTGGTCGGCAGCAACATCGGCCGCGGCCCGGGGCTGATCCACTACCGCGACATCCAGGCCTGGGACTTCTACCGCGGGGCCGACGGGGATGCCGAGGTCTCCGGCAGCTGAGCCCGACGCCTCCCTGCTACGCGCGGTCACGTGGTGTCGTGCCGCGCGGGCCGGGCGTGTGCCAGCAGGAACTCGGTCGCCCGCGCGATGGCCTCGGCGGACGTGCCGTGGACGGCCTCCGACTCGTCCGTCTGCAAGTCCGCGCCGGTGGCGGTGTACCACCAGGCGTCGGCGCCCGGGTCGTGGTGGATCACGGCGTCGCCGCCCGCGTAGTGGAGCGGAATGGACTCGCTGGCGGACTTCTTGGGCACCGCGTGGGGCCACTTGAGACGGGCGGACTGGCGCTTGATGCCGCCCCAGGCGGCGCCGAGCTGCGCGTAGCTGGATCCACCGCGTCCGGCGACGGTGGCCGCGCTCTCCGCCAGCCGGTCGACGGACAGCTTGGCTTCGTAGAGCGACCGCAGCATCGCCAGCTGCACATCGGGCGCGGCCATGAGCGCGGCGTCGAAGGGTTTTCCCGCGGTGCGGTAGGCGAGCGCGCGCGTCGAGATGCGTTCGGCCAGCGACCGGACTGCTGCGAGCAGTTGTTCGTCCATGGCGAACGTGTCGTCGTCACCGGGCTCGTTCCAGGCGGGGTCCACCGGGGTCAGGACCGTGGCCCAGAAGTTCTCGTCGCTCTGATCAGGGGTCGGGATCGCCTTCACATCATCCATGCGACAACCTTAACTGTCGATGATTATGCCGACAATTGAATTTTCCACACCGAAGGGATGACAGCCAATGCTGTCCGAAAGTCAGTCAGCGTCGACCGCCTCCCCCAGCGCACCCGTGAGCCGGCCCAGGACTTCCTGCAGCCCGAGGACCTCCTCCAGCGACAGCCCGGTGGCGGCGAGCACTCCGCGGGGCACGGACAGGGCGCGCTCGCGCAGCCCCGCGCCTTCGTCGGTCAGGTCGATCACGACGGAGCGTTCGTCCTCGCGGCTGCGTTCGCGCCGGACCAGGCCGGCCGTCTCCAGTCGCTTCAGGAGCGGCGACAGGGTTCCCGAGTCCAGGCGGAGGCTCTCCCCGATGGCCTTGACCGACTGCGGGCCCCGCTCCCAGAGGACCAGCATGACCAGGTACTGCGAGTAGGTGAGGCCGAGATCCTTCAGAGCCTGCCGGTAGTAGCCGCCGAACGCGCGCGAGGCGGCGTGCAGCGAGAAGCACACCTGGTGGTCCAGTCGCAGCAGCTCCGCGTCGGGGACGGCGGAGAGGTCGGGCGAGGGGCTCGGAGCAGGGGTCATGGGACCAGCGTACCGCCGCACACGTCATTGAGTTGTGCGCAACTAAGTTGTGTGCAATCTTTATGCCCGTGGCCACGACCAGCCGGGTCGGGGCTCCAGAGGAGGGTCATCCCATGGACGCGTTGTACACCGCCGCCGCCACCGCCAACGGCCGCGAGGGCCGTGCCGTCAGCTCGGACGGTCAGATCGACCTGCCCCTCGCCATGCCTCCGGCCCTCGGCGGCAACGGCAGGGGCACCAACCCCGAGCAGCTCTTCGCCGCCGGCTACGCGGCCTGTTTCGCCAGCGCGATGGCCGCGGTGGGCCGGGAGACGAAGGTCGACACCAAGGACGCCTCCGTGACCGCCGAGGTCTCCATCGGCAAGGACGGCGACGGCTTCGGGCTCGCGGTGATCATGCGCGTGGAGCTGCCGGACTCCCTCGCGGGCGAGGCCGGGCAGAAGCTGGTCGAGGCCACCCACGCCTACTGCCCGTACTCCAAGGCCACCCGGGGCAACATCGACGTCCAGCTGGTCATCGAGTAGTCGAACGCACGGACGCCCTGACGTGAGGGCGCGGTGGGCCACGGCGGAGGGCCGTGGCCCGGGCGGTCACCCCTTCAAGCGGGCCAGCACCGCGCCGACCGCGCGGTGCACGGCTTCGCGCGCCCCGTCGGTCACGGCGAGCGTCTCGAAGCCGTGCCGCCCTTCCGGTACGTCGATGATCTCCAGGTTCGCCCCACAGCGAGCGGCCTCGGTCACGAACGCCTCGACGGTCGCGGCGATCTCGGGACTCTCGCGGCCCGCCCGGACCAGCACGAGCGGAAGACGGCCGGCGCGGGCGACCGCCCGGGCCGGGTGGAAGCGGGGGCCTGTCAGTCCCCAGCCCGGCAGCGGCGCGAGGATCGGATAGTTGGCGGCCACGCAGCGCAGCCACGCCGGCGGGTTCTCCAACCAGTCGGCCGTGATCGGGCCCCCGCCCGAGAAGAACCACAGGGCCACCCGGTCCGCGTCCACCCGCGGATCGGCGCGCACCCGCTCGACCGCTTCGGCCACGTCCGCGGCCGCCTGCCCGTAGTCGGTCACGGCGCGCAGGCGGTGGTCGAGCGTCACGCCCACCGCTCCCTGCCCGGCGACCAAGCGGGCGTATCCCGTCAGGGTCGGCCAGTCCCGGGGCGTGGGCCGCGCCTCGGCCGGCACCGGGCCGCCGTGCACGAACACCACGGCCGGGTGCGGACCCGGCCCGTCCGGCAGGTACAGATCGGTGTTCCCGGTCCGCTCCCGGGGCCGTTCGGGCACGTCGAGGAGGAACGGCCGCAGATGGGCGGGCGTATGGGCGGCGTCGACGGGGGTCAGCCGGTGTCCCCCGCCGGACGCGGCCCCGATCAGGGTCTCGGCCAGCTCGCCGGGGCAGGACAGCATCGGCCAGTGTCCGGTGGGCAGTTCGAAGAAGGCCACCCGCGCGTCGGCGAGGGCCCGGAGGGCGGGATCGCCGACGTCCACCATGATCTGGAGCATCTCGACGCCCGGCCCGTTGCCGGTGCACAGCACCCCCGTCACGGGCACCGCGCCCACGGCTCCGGTGAGCCGCAGCGGCTGGAGCAGCGTGCCCAGCGGCTGCGGTGCCGCGAGGGCGGTGAGGCCGTCGAGCGCCGCCCCGGAGAGGCCCGCGGTGCTCCCCCAGCGGTCCCATGCGTCCCTGGCCGGGGGCGGCAGTTCACCGCCCGCCCCCCGGTCCCCGCTTCCGGCGGCGCGCACCACCACCTCTTCGCGCAGGCGCTGGTCGGGCACGGCGGCCAGGGCGGGGACGCCGTTCCGCGGCACCCCGGCGTCCAGGTGGACGATCCGGGCGATCGCGTCCGCCCGGCGATCGGCCGCGCCGAGCACCGGGTGGATGCCGTAGTCGTGGCCGACGAGCACGATGTCCCCGCCGGACTCCGCCGCCACCGAGTCGATCACCGCGAGGATGTCCGCGGTGTGGGTCTCCAGGTCGACGGATTCGCCCGCGTCGGTGGGGCGCTTACCGAGGCCCGTGAGCGCCACGCAGTGCACCTCGGCGCCTTCCGCCGTCAGCCGCGCGGCGGTGTCCCGCCACACGTGCGGGCCGGTGAACACCCCGGCCACCAGGATGAATACGGTCATGGTCCCTCCTCGTCACGCTGTCTCCGCGCACCGGCCAGGTCTCCCGGCAGCGCTCGCCGGTACCGTAGGAACTCCCCCTGGTGGAGGTTCAAGTGTTCTCGTCGCACGACGGGCTGTGCACCATCGGTGAGTTGGCCGAGCGCCTGGGCGTCAGCGTCAGGACCGTCCGCTTCTACTCGGAGCGCGGGCTGCTGCCGGAGGCGTCCCGCAGCGCAGGCGGGCACCGCAGGTACGGTCCGGACGCCGTGGAGCGGCTGGGCATGATCCGGTCGCTGCGAAGCCTGGACCTCTCGGTTCCCGAAGTACGCCGCATCCTCGACGAGCAGGCCGGGCAAGGCGAGGAGGAGGGGGCCGGCGCGGGTGGCGCGCTGGAGGATGCCGTGGCCGGACGGCTGCGCGCCCTGGGGTCCGAACTCGCCGCGCTGCGCTGGCGGGAGGCGGCGCTCCGGCTGGTGCAGGAGTGCCCGCCGGCCGAACGGCCCGGCCGGCTACGGCTGGTCGGGGCGGTCACCGCCCCGCCGAGCACCGCCTCCCTGGCCCGGTTCTGGCGTGCGTGGCTGCCGCCCCGGATGCCCGCCCGGTCCGTCACGGCGTTTCTGGAGGCGGCGGTTCCGCACCCACCTGACGACCCGCGGCCGGCGCAGGTCCTCGCCTTCGCCCGGCTGCACGCCTTCGTGACCCGCCCGTGCGACGGCGGGAGCGGCGGCAGGCCCTGCCAGCCCCGGGCGCACGGCGTCTCGGGGGCCCGTGCGTCGGCCGTGCTGTACGCGGGCCTGGCCGAGGCGTACGACTTGGCGGGCGGGGAGTTGCGCCGGGGTGCGAAACCCGCTCCCGGCGAGGCGCTGGACGGATTCGTGGACGCGTACGCGAGCACGTACGGTACCCAGGACACGCCCGCCTTCCGCCGGGTGCTGGCCGGCCGGCTCGCGGCCGATCCTCGTATCGACCGGTACTGGGACCTGACGGCCGAGGTGATCAGCGCCCCCGGCGGCCGCCCCGAGCCGACCCCGGGGTCCGCGCACGACTGGCTTCTCGCAGCACTGGACGCGCAGGTGGAGGTGGCGGCCGGCCGCGGCGGTGCGCGGCGCGGGCCCGGCGGTGAGGCGCCGGCCCCCGTCGCGCCTGCGTAGCAGGCCTGCTGGTCGTCGCGCGCCCGCCGGGGATTACGGAACAGCCCTCAGGGTCGCCAGCAGCGAGGTGACCACGAGATCGGTCGAGGCGGCCATGTCCACGGAGTCGGGCGACAGGAGCCACTGGACCTGCAGTCCGTCCATCACCGCGATGATGGCGTTGGCCGCGTTGTCGGCCAGGTCCGCCCGGTCGACGGGCAGTTCGCAGGCCTCGCGCAGGGCGTCGGCGACGAAGGCGCGCAGTCCGTCGTAGCGGTCGCGGAAGTAGTCCTGAGCGGGGTGGTCGTCGGTCACGGACTCCGCCGAGAGCACCGCGTACAGCCGGACGATGCCCTCGCGCTCCGCGTTGCGCAGCGCGGTGTTCACCAGGTGGCGCAGGAAGTCCAGTCCCTGGGGTCGGTCGGGGCCGAGGTGCTCGATGTCCCGCTGGTCGCGCAGTTCGAGCACGCTGGTGAGGAGGAGGGCCTTGGAGCGGAAGTAGTGCAGCACCCCTGCCTGGGTGAGGCCGACCCGGTCCGCGATCTCGGCGAGCGAGGCGTTGTTGTAGCCACGGGCGGCGAAGGTGTCCATGGCGATGGCCAGGATGTCCTGCTGTCGCTGCCGGGCTTCCGGGCTGCGCGGCGTGCGGGGCTTGGCCGGGGTGCGTGCCGGTCTGCCCACTGACTGGTTGCTCACCGGTTCAGCTTAAGCCTGCCGGAGGGCCGTGAAGATCCTTCGGACAGCGAGGAAGAACCCGTGCGGGCAGCGGTGAAGAACACGTGAGCAGACTACTTACTAACCACTTAGTGAGTGTGCTTTCATGCCGTTGTCCCGCCCTCTTGTGACCGGCACGCCCGGAGCGAGGCGTCCGCCGCGCCCTCCGTCCGCCGGGGTGCCGCCTGTCAGCAGGTACGAACCCAAGGAGAGCCGCAACCATGCCAAGCTCCACTCCCCTGCGTTTCAGAGCGCGCGCGGCCGGCGCCGCGCTCGTCGTGACCGTCGCCGCACTCGGCGTCAACGGCGCCGCCACAACCGCCCGGGCCGCCGACCCGGTCGCCCAGGTGTGGGTGACCACGCCCGACGGCTCCAAGAAGCTCACCCCGGACGGAAGCCTCCCCTTCGACGCGGCCCCCCAGCCGGTCGACATCCGTATCGACGCCGCCGCCAAGGGCCAGAAGTTCACCGGGGCGGGCGCCTCGGTGACGGGCGCCTCCGCCCATCTCATCCAGGGCCTCCCCCAGGCGCAGCGCACCTCGCTGCTGAGGTCGCTCTTCTCCACCGAGGGCGACGGCATCGGGCTCAACTACCTGCGCCAGCCCCTGGGCAGCACCGACTTCGACGCGAACACCAACGCGTACACGTACGAGGACACCCGGGGCGCCTTCTCCATCGACCGGGACCGGAGCCAGATCATCCCGGTCCTGAAGCAGGCCACCGCCATCAACCCCGCCATCCGCTTCATGGGCTCACCCTGGTCTCCCCCGGCCTGGATGAAGACCAACAACTCGCTCAACGGCGGGAGTCTGCGCACCGAGCACTACCAGGCCTACGCCGACTACCTGGTCAAGGCGATCAGGGCGTACGGGCAGGAGGGCATCGCCCTCACCGACCTCACCGCGCAGAACGAGCCGGAGTTCGCGACCAGTTACCCGTCGATGAGCATGACCTCGGCCCAGCAGGCGGACTTCCTGCGAGTTCTGGACCGTACGCTCACCGCCGCGAATCTGCCGACCAACATCCTGGCCTACGACCACAATTGGGACCACCCGAACTATCCGCTCGACGTCTTCGCCCGGACGGGCGGTATCCAGCGGATCATCGGCGCCGCGTTCCACTGCTACGGCGGGGCGCCCGCGGCGCAGAAGCAGATCGCCGACGCCGGAAAGCGGGTCTTCTTCACGGAGTGCTCCGGCACCGACAGCGCGAACCCGGCGACGACGTTCGGCGACACGCTCAGGTGGCACGCCGAGAACCTCGTCGTGCAGAACATGCGTAACGGCGGCGAGACGGTCATCAACTGGAACCTGGCCCTCGATCGGAACGGCGGTCCCCACCAGGGGCACTGCACCAACCGCTGCAACGGCGTCGTCGAGATCAACGGCGGCCAGGTCACCCGCAACGCCGAGTTCTACGTCCTCGGCCATGTCTCGAAGTTCGTCGAGGCGGGGGCGATGCGGATCGGCTCCACCAGCCAGGGCGCCGGAGGGGTGCAGAACGTCGCCTTCCAGAACAGCGACGGCACTCGCGCGGCCGTGGTCGTCAACACCGCTTCCTCATCGCAGCGGTTCTCCCTGACCGACAACGGCAGGTCGCTCGCGTACACCCTGCCCGCCGGCGCCGTCGCGACGTTCACCTGGGACGGGAGCGGCGAGACGACCGAGCCGCCCGTGGGGTCGATCGACCCCGCCGCCTGGTACCAGGTGCGCAACGCCAACAGCGGCGCCTGCCTGGACGCGGCCGACTGGGGTACGGCGGACGGCACCGCGCTCCAGCAGTGGGCCTGCGGGACCGGGGCCAACCAGGGCTGGCAGTTCAGGCCCACCGACTCCGGCCACTACCAGGTGGTGAACCGGCACAACGCGAAGGCCTGGGACGTCGACGGCGGCTCCGGAGCGACCGCCGACGGCGCCAGGGTGCACCTGTGGTCGTACGTGGGCGGCGTCAACCAGCAGTGGCGACCGGAGGCCCTGTCCGGCGGGCAGTACCGCTTCGTCGCCCGGCACAGCGGCAAGTGCCTCGGCGTCGACAACTCCTCGACGGCCAACGCGGCCAGGCTCTCGCAGCAGCCCTGCTCCGGTTCCCCGGCCCAGGCGTTCACCCTGACCCGCTGACGTCGGCGGGCCGGTACCGCGGCGGTTCTCCGGCAGGGGGAGCCGCCGCGGCGCGCGTTCCCGGCTTCTCGACGCGAAGTGTGAGAGCGCGCGCCGGTGGGTCGCTGAGTGCTCCGACACCGACGGGATCGGGCGCGCCGTACCCTGTCCCCGCCCGGCACGCCCTCATATGCTTCGCCTTCTGCCCGTTCGCCCGCTTCAGGAGGTCCCGTGCCGGCCCGCGCCATGTACTGCTACACGTGTGATTCCGATGAACAGCACCGCTCCCTCACCGCCGGCGAGAAGACCTGGCTCCGTAGCCGGACGGGCCGCCGGAGCGTGGAGGAGTTCTTCATGTGCGAGGCGCCGAGCTGCCGCAATGTGCGCAGCGGCTTCAACAAGCACCCGTTCGACCCGGTGATCCGCGTCCCCCTGCCGGACTGACACCGGCTCAGGGCGCTTCGACCGCTTCCTTGATGCGCTGTCCGAAGGCCGGTGCGTCCTTGCGTGCCGCGCTTCCCGCGAAGCCGACCAGCAGTTTGCCGACGCCGTGGCCCTCCAGGACGTTGAAGAGCCTCACATGCGTGCCGCCGTCCGGCGTGCGTTCGAGGTCATAGCCGCCCTCGGCCGCGGTGATGAGGTTCTTCGACTGCTCCTGCCAGCGGATACGGGTCGGGGCGACCAGCTCGCTGATCTCGAAGTCGCGCCGGGACGTCATGCCCGCGTCCTTGACGGTGCTGTGGAAGACGGTGCCCACGCGGGTCGGACCGTTCGGCGATTTCTCGATGCGCTGCACCCGTGGACTGAACTCGGGGTCGTGCTCGCCGTCCGCGAGATAGGCGAAGACTTCCTCGATGGGCCGGTCGATGTCGACCGTTGCTTCGAACTGTGTGCTCATGGCTCTCTCCGGTCGGGTGGGACGCGGCGGCGTCAGAGGTCCGCGACGGCCCGTCGAAGCGTCCGCACGCGGACCCGACGTGGGTGATGGCGCCGAATCCGGTGTCCGTCATCAGTGTCGGCCGAGGTCTCCGGGAGCGCACGCCGGAGAGTCATGGGCGGCCCGGCGACTCGAAGGCCTTGTCCCGCCCCCGCACCGCCCCGCACCCGTCCCCACCACGAAATGGATAATCCCCGGACCGTCATTGCGGTCCGGGGATTATCACGCGTATATTGGATTCTTCTGCGTTCATGCAGAAAGGCCCCGCTCGGGGCCCTTATGAGTACGAATATATCTGGCGGGGAGCCGTTTTGTCAAACCGGGAAAGCGACGAATTGCGGGAAGAGCAGGAATTCATCGATCGGCTCCATGCCCGGGTCGACGCACTGCGCGGGGTGGCGGCCGAGGGTGTCGAGCACGCGTTGACTCCGGTCGGGACGGGCCAGCAGGCGCGGCTGGAGCGCGACATCCTCGTCGCGGAGCGCTCGGGGCTGCTCGCCGCGCTCGACGCGGTGGACGGCTCACTGTGTTTCGGTCGCACCGACCACTCGGACGGGCTCGCGCACCATATCGGCCGGATCGGGATCCGCGAGGACGACGCCGACCACACGCCTGTTCTGATCGACTGGCGTGCGCCGGTGGCGCGTCCTTTCTATCTCGCCACGGGGCACACGCCGATGGGTCTGCGCCGGCGTCGCCACATCACCACCGAGGGCCGTACGGTCACCGAGCTCCATGACGAGATCCTCGATCTCGGGGACGACGACCGCACCGGTTTCGAGGATCCGAACGGCGACGCCGTGCTGCTGGCGGCGCTCAATTCCGCGCGCACCGGACGCATGGGCGACATCGTGCGGACCATCCAGGCCGAGCAGGACGGCATCATCCGCGCCCCGCACCGCGGTGTCCTCGTCGTCGAGGGCGGCCCCGGCACCGGCAAGACCGCCGTCGCGCTGCACCGGGCGGCGTTCCTGCTGTACGAGCACCGCGAGCTGCTGGCCAAGCGGGCCGTGCTCATCGTGGGCCCCAACCCGGCGTTCCTGCGCTACATCGCGGAGGTGCTGCCCTCACTCGGCGAGACCGGGGTGCTGCTCGCCACGCAGGCCGAGCTGTTCCCCGGGGTGCACGCCACCGGTACGGACACCCCGCGCGCCGCCGCCGTCAAGGGCGGCGAGGCGATGGCCGAGGCCCTCTCCCTGGCCGTACGCGACCGGCAGCGGCTGCCGGAGCCCGGGGCGGCGATGGTGATCCCGCACGAGGACGGCGGGGATCTGATCCTGGACTGGGAGATCGCCTACGAGGCCCGGCAGGCGGCCCGGGAGACCCGGCTGCCGCACAATCTCGCCCGCCCGCACTTCGTCTTCCGGGTCATCGACGCCCTCACCGCGCAGCTCGTCGAGCGCATCGGCGCGGACCCCTACGGCGGGCCCAACTTCCTCGGCCCCGACGATGTGGCCCAGCTCGGCCGGGACGTCGCGCTGAGCAAGGAGGTGCACGCGGCCGTGGACGAGCTGTGGCCGCCGCTGACCCCCGAGGGCTTCCTCGCCGGCTATCTGGCCGACCCGGTGTACGTACCGGAGGAGGACGCCGACACGATCCGCCGTCCGGCCGCGGCGGGGGCGTGGACCCCGGCCGACGTACCGCTGCTGGACGAGGCGGCCGAGCTGCTCGGCGTCGACGACAGCGCGGAGCGGGCGGCGGCGGAGGCGGCCCGGCAGGAGCGGGTCGGCTACGCGCAGGGCGTGCTGGAGCTGTCGCGCGGTTCGGAGAGTTACGAGTTCGAGGACGAGGAGTCCGAGGTGCTCGCCGCGCACGACATCATCGACGCCGAGCGGATGGCGGAGCGGCACGAGGAGGCCGACCACCGCACGGCGGCCGAGCGGGCCGCCGCCGACCGTACGTGGGCGTTCGGGCACATCATCGTCGACGAGGCGCAGGAGCTGTCGCCGATGGCGTGGCGGCTGCTGATGCGGCGGTCGCCGACCCGCTCGATGACCCTGGTCGGCGACCCGGCCCAGACCTCCGAGGAGGCCGGCGTCGGGTCGTGGGAGAAGATCCTCTCCCCGTACGTGGACGACCGCTTCGAGCACGTCACGCTGGAGGTCAACTACCGTACGCCCGCCGAGATCATGGAGCTGGCCGCCGAGGTGCTGCGGGAGAAGGACCCCGCGTTCACCGCGCCCGTGTCGGTGCGGTCGACCGGTGAGAAGCCGTGGACGCGGGACGCCGGACAGGACCTGGCGGGCGCGGTGGCCGGGGCCGTCGCGGAGCTGACGCCCCGGGAGGGGCGCCTCGCGGTGATCGCGCCGCGTGCGCTGCACGAGGAGATCGCCGCGCCGCTGGACGGGGTGACGGCGGGTGAGGCCCCCGACCTCACGCGGACGGTGGTGCTGCTGGATCCGCGTCAGGCCAAGGGGCTCGAGTTCGACCATGTGCTGGTGGTGGAGCCCGCCCGGTTCGGAAGGAGCGATCTGTACGTGGCGCTCACCCGGGCCACTCAGCGCCTGGGCATCGTCCACCGGGAGGAGTTGCCGACGGCGTTGCGCTGACGGGTCCGGCGGCCCGCTTTCGTGGCGATCGGCCCGGGCGGGCCGCGGGTGTGGCCGGAACAGGGTTCTCGAAGCCATAGGGTGACGCCATGTCTTCGCCATTGAGTTCGACAAAGACCGCGGCCGCTCTCCGCACGTCGGCACGGGTCTCCGCAGAGCTGCTGCTGGTCCTCGTGGCGGCTGCGGTCGCGCTGTGGGTGCTGGGCCGGATGTGGTCGGTCGTATGGCCGCTGATAGTCGGTCTGTTCCTCACGACGCTGACCTGGCCGCTCGCCCGCTTCCTGCGCCGGCACGGGTGGTGGCCCGCGCTGGCCGCGTCGGTGGTGACGGTGTTCGCCCTGCTCGTGGGGGCGGGCATCGTGGCCCTGATCGCGGTGCCGGTGGCGGACCAGTCCGGTGAGCTGGCCGACCGGGTGGTCGCCGGCATCGACAAGCTCCGCGAGTGGGCGGCCGGTCCGCCGCTGAACATCGGCGACGACCAGATCACCGGAGCCCTCGACTCAGCGACCGACCGGCTCCAGGACAGTGTCGGCAGTGTCGTCACCACCGCCGTCACCGGGGTGAGCACCGTGGTCAACGGGGTCGTCACGGCGGTTCTGGCGCTCTTCCTGATGTTCTTCTTCCTCAAGGACGGCCCGCGCTTCCTCCCGTGGCTCACCCGTCAGCTTCCCGGCCGGCTCGCCACCGACATCCCCGAGGTGGCCGCCCGCAGTTGGGCCACCCTGGGAGCGTTCGTCCGGTCCCAGGCGTTCGTGGGTCTGCTGGACGCGGTCTTCATCGGCCTCGGCCTGTGGATCCTGGGGGTACCGCTGGTCCTGCCGCTGGCGGTGCTGACGTTCGTCTGCGCGTTCGTGCCGATCGTCGGGGCGCTGTTCGCAGGATTCGTGGCGGTGGTCATCGCCCTGGTCTCGAACGGTCTGATGGACGCCCTGCTCGTGCTGGCGATCATCATCGTGGTGCAGCAACTGGAGGGCAATGTGTTCCAGCCCATGATCCAGAGCCGGGGGCTGGGTCTGCACGCGGCGGTCGTGCTACTCGCGGTGACGCTGGGCGGCAGCCTGGCCGGCGTGGTGGGAAGCCTGCTCGCCGTCCCGTTGGCGGCGGTGCTCGCGGTGATCTGGAACTACCTCCGCGAGCAGCTCGTGGAGGAGCCGCGGGAGCCGGAGCCCGCGGACCTGCCCGAGGGTTCGCCCGCCTCGTCGTAGAGGTTCTCCTCCGTCCCCTCACCGCCCGAGGTTGCGCAGCAGCGCCGGCAGCGCGCTGCGCAACTCCCGCTCCCAGTACGGCGGTGAGTGGGTTCCCCGGTAGAAGTGCGTGGTGACCGGAACCCCGTGGGCCCGCAGCCGGGCGGCCATCGCCCGGTTCTCCGTCGCCATGATGGCCTCGGTCGGGGAGAGGACGTCCTTCGGGAAGGGGTCATCGGGGTCCTCCAGGCCCGGCACGTGCGGGTCCGGCTCCGTGCCCGGCGGATCCAGCACGCCCGCCCGGCCGTCGCCGCTGGACAGATGGACCTCGACGCCGCGGAGCCGCTCCGGGCCGTAGAACGGGTCGTGGTCCCGCCAGATCCGCCGCTGGGCCACCGGGTCGCCCCACAGCGCCAGCCGGTCGATGCCGAGGTAGTCCAGTCCCGCCTGAACCGCGCGGGGGTGCTGGAGCGGATGGACGTAACCGCTGAAGCTCGCCACCGCACGGAACAGGCCGGGGCGCCGGGCCGCGTACGCGAGCGCGCCGAAGCCGCCCTGGGACTCCCCCGCCGCGACCCGCCGGTCCCCCGCGCCGTAGGAACGTTGCAGCAGCGGGCGCACCTCGTCGAGGTGGAAGCTCTCCACGCGCGGCGCGCCGCCGTCGCCGTGGTTCCACCAGTCGCTGTAGAAGCCGAACAGCGGCATCGACGGCATCACCACGAGTACGTCGCGCAGCTGCGGAAGCCGGTCCACCGCGTAGTCCTCCATCCATGCCCCGGGGTCGCCGTGGCCGCCGGCCAGTAGGTACAGCACCGGCCACCGCTCACCGCGCCCGCGCTCCTCCCAGCCGTCCGGCGTGAGCAGGCGGACCGTGGCGGGTCCGCCCAACGCCGTGGAGCGCACGGTCAGTTCGAGGAGCCGGTCGCCGATCCACCGCTCCCCCGTCACCCGGATCCCCGGGGGCCCGCCCCCGTGCGGGGCCGTTGCCGCCGCCGTACCGGGGATGAGCAGCAGCAGGGCCACGGCCCAGGCGGCCGCCCTTCGCAGAGCTCTCATCACCACAACCTCCCGACATCCGCGGGCGGACTTCGCCCGGGGCTTCGGACGGTACGGAGCGGGGCGGGGCGCGGCATCCTCCGCCGGGAGTCGGCCCGTACGCCGGCGGGAGCAGGCGGGAGGCGGGCGGGGCGGGGTCAGTGCGGGGCGCGGATCGCGGCCAGGAGCCGGGCGCAGCGTGCCGCCATCTCCGCCGCGGACTGCTCCGGGTGGGAGATCCACCAGCCGACGAGCGCGCCGACGGCCCCGGTCCACACGTGCTTCAGCGCGTCGGCGTCCAACGGGTCCTCGTTGCCCTGTGCGCGCAGGACGTCCGCGGTACCGGACGCGGCGAGGCGGTCGATGGCCGCGCGGTGGGCGTGTGCGGCGGCGTGCAGGTCGGAGCCGGGCTTCAGGGTCCGGTCGTACAGCACGAACCAGGCTTCCCGCTGCTCCTCCAGTACGCCGAAGACGGCCGCCAGGACGCGCGGGGGAACACCTGAGGAGGCGATGGCGCCGGGCGGATCCGGCGTCATCGCCTCCTCGATGGCCGAGACGAGCCGGGGGGCGATGTGCTCCAGACAAGCGAGGTAGAGCCCGTCCTTGGAGCCGAAGTAGGTGTACAGCATCGGCTTGGTCACCCCCACACGCCGGGCGATCGCCGCCATCGACGCCGAGGCGTGTCCGTGCCGGCCGAACTCCTCCACGGCGGCGGCGCGGATCTGCGCCTCACGCCGCGCCCGGGGCACCCCTTTCGTCCCCGCGCCCGGGGCTGCGCCGGTGCGGGTCCGGCGCGGGCCCGGGGGCTGAGTGGCGGGTGACGAGCCTCTTGCCGTGGTCATGCCTGGACCATACGCTCCAGTAAATTACCCAAAGGTAAATTGCCGGAAGGTCATACGTTGATGGCGGACCGCACCTCCCCCTCGCGCAAAGCCGATGCCGCCCCTGCCCGGTCCTGGTGGGGCTGGGGCGACCCGGGCCGGGCGCTGCCGGACGCCGAGTGCGCCGCGCTCGGCGCGCTGGTTCCCGGGGCCGCCGACACCGCGCTGCCCGTTCCCTCGATCGCCTTTCTGGAGCTGCCGCCCGTCCGTGTGAGCGCGCCGCGCACGCTCGCCCACCTCGTCTCCGGCGACCCGGCCGACCGCGCGGGCCACACCTACGGCAAGGCCTTCCGGGACGTCGTCCGCGCGCTGAACGGCGACCTGGCGGCCGCTCCGGATCTCGTCGCCTTCCCCCGGGAGGAGCGGGACGTGGTGGACCTCCTGGACTGGGCGGCCGGGGCGGACATCGCCGTGATCCCGTACGGGGCGGGGAGTTCGGTCGTCGGCGGGGTCGAGTACCGCGCCGGGGCCCACGCGGGCGTCTGCTCGATGGATCTCTCCGGGATGGACCGGGTGCTGGAGACCGACCGGGTCAGCCGGACGGCACGGATCCAGGCGGGGGCCCTCGGGCCGGGCCTGGAGGCGCAGTTGAGGCCGCACGGGCTCACGTTGCGGCACTTTCCGCAGAGCTTCGAGTTCTCGACCCTCGGCGGCTGGCTCGCCACCCGGGCGGGCGGGCACTACGCCACCCTCCACACGCACATCGACGACCTGACCGCCTCCCTGCGCGTGGTGACGCCCGCCGGGGTGAGCGAGTCGCTGCGCCTGCCGGGTTCGGGGGCCGGGCCGTCCCCGGACCGGCTCTTCCTCGGTTCGGAGGGCACTCTCGGGATCATCACGGAGGCGTGGATGCGGCTCCAGGACCGCCCGGTCCACAAGGCGTCGGCCTCGGTGCTGTTCGACCGCTTCCCCGCCGCGGTGGACGCCGTCCGGGCCATCGCGCAGTCGGGCCTCCACCCGGCCAACTGCCGTCTGCTCGATCCGGGCGAGGCGGCGCTGTCGGGGGTGGCGGCCGAGGGCAGGAGCGTCCTCGTCCTGGGGGTGGAGTCGGCGCACCACCCGGTGGAGGGCCGCCTCGCCGAACTCGTCGCCCTGGCCCGCGACCACGGCGGCTCCCCCGCCGCCGGATCCCCCGCTTCGGGCGGCTCGGCCGTGGGCGCGTGGCGTTCGACGTTCCTGCGGATGCCGTACGTGCGGGACGGGCTGGCCCGGATGAGCGTGATCAGCGAGACGTTCGAGACGGCCTGCACCTGGGACCGGTTCCCGGAGCTGTACGAGGCGGTGCGGCGGGACGTGGGGGCCGCCGTCCGCGCGGCGACCGGTGCAAAGGCTCTGATCAACTGCCGTTTCACGCACGTCTACCCGGACGGTCCCGCCCCCTACTTCACAGTGATCGCCCCGGGCCGGCGCGGGTCGGAGGTCGCCATGTGGGACGAGATCAAGGCGGCGGCGATGCGGACGCTGGGCGAGCACCGGGCGACCGTCACCCATCACCACGCGGTGGGGCGCGACCACCGGCCCGGGTACGACCGGCAGCGCCCGGAGCCGTTCGCGGAGGTGCTGCGCGCCGCCAAGCGGACCCTCGACCCGGCCGGGGTCCTCAACCCGGGCGTGCTGTTCGACGCCGCGGGCTGACAGCGGGCGGCCACGTCGGCCGCCATCCCGGACGGAGTGCCCGGCGGGCCGTCACCCGCTCGGCGGGCCCGTGCCGGACGTCGGCGTCAGCGAGGACTCGATGCGCGCGAGCTGGTGGGCGAGGCTCGTCATCCACACCTCCAGGTCCACGGACAGTGGCGTCGGCGGATCGCGGTCCGGGGCGCTCCCGGGTGCGGTCCGCGGCGCGGGCCCCGGCCGCTCGGCGGTGAGCAGCCGGGCGATCCGGTCGGTCTGCGCCACCAGGCCCGACGCGGTCCCACGGGCCCAGGCCGCCGACGCGTCCGTCGCACCGGACGCCGGGCGGAGACCGAAGCGCGGCAGCCACTGCGCGCCGAGCAGCACGTGGTTGGCCGCGATGAGCACGGCGTGCCAGTCGGCGCGGTCGCTCTCCCCGTCGGCCGGTGTCTCGGCGCGGAACTGTGCGTACGCCGCCTCGGCGAGGCGCAGCCGGTGGACGCCCGGCAGGGTCTCGGGCGCGGTGCGCGAGCCGCCCGAAGGTGCGAGCAGCGCCTCTGCCGTCACGGTCACCAGCGGGGCGCACGTCCTCAGCAGCCCCGCCATGGCCCGGTGGACCTCCCGCCGCGCCCCGGCGGGCCAGGCCACCAGGCCGCACAGCAGCCCGATGACGCTGCCGGTGACGACGTCGATCATCCGCGCCTCCGACAGCCGCCAGGTGACCGGCGCGATCTGGGCGAACGCGGTGGCGACGACGATCGTGAACAGCGCCTGCGCGTACGCGAGACCCAGCAGCGGGCCCAGGGCGAAGGCCACCAGCATGACGGGGCCGAGGAGTGCGGCGTACACGTCGGTGTGCCGGCCGAGCCCGATCACGAGCGCCCCGGCGACCAGCGCCCCCACCGCGTTGCCCGCCACCGCCCGGCGGACCGCCTGCCAGGTCGCGCCCGCGGTCGTACGTCCGAGGGTCAGGACGGCGAGGAGCACCCAGAACCCGTGGGCCAGGTCGAGGGAGCCGGCCACCGCGCGGGCGGCGGCGAGTCCGAGTGCGGTCCGTACGGCGTTCTGGAAGAGCACGGACCGGAAGGTGACGTTGCCGAGGACGCGCCGGGCCCACAGCCTGGGCGTGGACAGCTCGGCGTACCAGAACAGTGCGCGCGGGGCGGCCGGTTCGGTGGGGCCTCCGTGCACGGCGATGTCGGCGGTGATCTCCACCATGCGCGCCGATTCGGCGAGTGCCAGCACGCGTGACTGCCGCCGCAGCACGCCGAGGGGCGGCCGCTCACCCGGCGGTCCGGAGGCGGTCCGCACACGGTCGGCCTGGAAGCCCCGCATCGCTTCCTCCAGCTTGCCGGCGGGCGGGGGGCGGCTGCCGGTGCGCAGGAACCGGGCGCAGGCGGTGCACAGTGCCGCGACCCGGCCCAGGAGCTCGGCGGACTCGGGATCTGCGGGGGCGGGCGGGGCCTCGGCGAGGGTGGCCAGCTGGTCGAGGAGCCTGCGTGCCGAGCGGCCGGCCTGTTCCAGCGCGCGGTCCGCCCGCCCGGCGCCGGCCGGCCGTTCCGCCGGGGGTACGTCGGCCAGGCGCAGCGTCGATCCGGCGGCCCGCAGCCGCTGCGGTGGTACGCCGCCGGGGCCGGCCCCGCGCGCCGCCTCGTCGAGGGCGTCGGCCAGCCGTTCGCGGTAGGAGGGGGCGGCCGGATCGGGCAGCAGGATCTCGAGGGCGGCGAGCAGCAGCACGCCCGCCGTGAGCCCCGCCAGTCGCTGCACGAGCGCGTCGGGGGCGTACGGCGGGAAGCAGGCGAGGATGTAGAAGAGCTGGAGGCCGGGGGCGATGCCGGCGGGGCGGGGCCCGGCCACGGCCGCGAACGCCAGCAGGAATCCGATGACGAGCATGCCACCGACCGCGGCCCAGGTGTCGACCGCGAGGAGGGTGCCCAGCGTCGCCAGGACCAGGGCTGGGGGCAGGGCGCGGAGCATGACGGAGGCGCGCTGGGGGCCGGAGCCGGGGACGGCGGAGAGCAGGCCCATGGCGATGGGCGCGAAGAGCGCGTACAGCGCGGCGACCGGGAGCCCGGCTCCGTACAGCAGGGGGTAGAAGCCGACGCTCGCCGCGACGGTGACCCGGACGGCGCGGCGGAGGATCGTCGCGCGCTGCTGCCCGGCGATCATCTTGCCGCCCTCTGAGGGATCCGCAGGGGGCTGGGCGGGCGGACGGTGGCCTGAATGCGCGTCGGGGTCTCGTGCGCGGGTAGCCGCTGGGTGCTCATCCGGCACGCTCCTCTCCCGGGGCCGGCCCCTGCGGCGCGGTCCGCCGGACCGTCTTTCGCCATTGTCGGCCGGAGCGGGCCGCTCGCGCGCGACGAGGGCCTGGAGGCACCGTGTCGGCTCCGGTCGGCTGCTGGGGGCCGCCCGCGCGCGACGAGGGGAGCCCGGCGGGGGCCACGCCCGTCCCGGCTCGGTGGGCCGACCCGGGCGCGAGGGGGGAGGCCTGGGGCTCGGTGGGCCGAACCGCGCGAGGCGGTCGGCCCGGGGGCGCGGCGGTCGGCCGCCGGCCCGCCGGACCGTGTGCGCAGACGTCCGCCCCGAGC